>JAEDNJ010000044.1 GCA_016302525.1 Phascolarctobacterium sp.
TTAGATATTTCTACAGAACTTTGCATTTTCCTGCTAATTGGAGAATTAAAGTACAAATTGAGCTCTTCCAAGCCCTTATCAATTCAAACATCTTAAAACACAAAAAAGCTCTGAAACCACTAAAATTAATGATTTCAGAGCTATTTTTATTTAGAATAATAAGCCGTTTATGGCAGAAATTATTTAATTTCTACAGTTGCGCCAGCTTCTTCTAATTTAGCTTTCAGAGCTTCAGCGTCAGCTTTGGAGATCTTTTCTTTAACAGCTTTAGGAGCTTCGTCAACCAGAGCTTTAGCTTCTTTCAGGCCCAGACCAGTTAATTCACGAACAACTTTGATTACGCCGATTTTCTTGTCGCCGCCGGAAACCAGTACAACGTCGAATTCGGTCTTTTCTTCAGCAGCAGCAGCAGCAGCGGGAGCAGCAGCAGCAACAGCTACAGGAGCAGCAGCGGATACGCCAAATTTTTCTTCCAGAGCTTTTACTAATTCGGACAGCTCTAATACGGTCATAGATTCAATAGCTTCGATGATTTGTTCTTTATTCATTATTGTTACCTCCAATAAGTAAATTTTAATATTTTTTAGTTTAAGCTACCTTAGGCAGCAATTTTATTGCACAAATTATGCAGATTCTTTTGCTTTGCGTACAGCATCCAGAGCATATACGACATTGCGGATAGTACCTTGCAGTACATTGACAAAGCCAGTGATAGGAGCATTCATGCTGCCCAGTACCTTGGCAATGAGCACTTCTTTCGGCGGCAGAGCTGCCAGTGCTTTTACTTCGTCAGCGCTAATAACTTTACCGTCAAGAACGCCAGCTTTTACAACTAATTGTTTGTTGGTTTTTGCGAATTCGCAAACAACCTTTGCAACTGCTACAGGATCTTCAGTGCTAGAAGCTACTGCAGTGTTCTTTTCCAGATATGCTTCCAGACCTTCAACACCAGCTTCTTGAGCAGCAATGCGAATCAAGGTGTTCTTATTTACTTCATAAGAAACACCAGCTTCACGCATTTTGCGGCGCAGCTCGGTATCCTGAGCAACAGTTAAACCACAGAAGTCAACTAAAACGGTGCATTTAGAGTTTACAAAAATCTCTTTTAAAGCCGCAATTTTAGCTACTTTTTCAGGTCTAATAACTGCCATGCGATTGTACCTCCTTTTTTGATATTTTTATTAAATCAAAAAGACCTTCGGCCGCTTGAGCCGGAGGTCGAAGGGTTAAATATATCTTCACGCTCCAGCCTCGGCAGGCGTAGTACTACTCTACTTACGCTGTTAGGCACCTACTGTCTATGGCCCGATTATCTTCTGATTTAGTAAATTAATGAACTATGCTTATTTGTCGCTGGTTGCCTTTAATACATCGATGTGAACGCCAGGGCCCATGGTGCAGGACATGGTGATGTTCTTCATGTATTGGCCTTTAGCACCGGAAGGTTTAACCTTAACCAGAGTTTCAGCTAAAGTAACATAGTTTTCCAGTAATTGCTCGTCGGTAAAGGAAACTTTGCCAATCGGGCATTGTACGTTACCAGCTTTATCGGTACGATATTGAATCTTACCAGCTTTGGACTCTTTAACAGCTTTTGCTACATCCATGGTAACAGTACCAACTTTCGGGTTAGGCATTAAACCACGGGGGCCTAAAATCTTACCCAGACGACCTACCAGACCCATCATATCGGGGGTAGCGATGCAGACTTCAAAGTCCATCCAGCCGTCTTTAATTTTGTTAACCAGCTCTTCGCCGCCAGCATAATCAGCACCAGCGCCTTCTGCTTCAGCAACCTTAGGTCCTTTGCAGAATACGAGAACTTTTTTGGATTTACCAGTACCGTTAGGCAGAACGATAGCGCCACGAACTTGTTGATCGGGGTACTTAGGGTTAACGCCCAGACGGAAAGCAACTTCTACAGTTGCATCGAATTTTGCAGTGTTAGTTTTCTTAACCAGTTCTACTGCTTCCTTAGGAGAGTAGAGCTTATCAGCTTCGATTAATTTCGCAGCTTCAATGTACTTTTTACCCATAATAAATTTCCTCCATGTGGTAATAACGGTTATTGGCCTCCCACGCAATTAAGAAAACTGCACAAATCAGTCTTCAATAACGATACCCATGCTACGAGCAGTACCACAGATCATGTCGGTAGCAGCTTCAACGCTTGCAGCATTCAGGTCAGCCATCTTCAGCTCAGCAATTTCTTGAGCTTTAGCACGCGGCAGTTTAGCAACCTTCTTCTTGTTAGGTTCGCCGGATGCTTTTTCCAGACCAGCAGCTTTCTTCAGCAGAACAGCAGCCGGAGGGGTTTTGGTTACGAAAGTAAAGGAACGATCTTCAAATACAGTAATAACAACAGGGATGATTAAACCTGCTTGTTGAGCAGTACGAGCGTTGAACTCTTTAACGAAGCCCATGATGTTAACACCAGCTTGACCAAGTGCAGGACCTACCGGAGGAGCCGGAGTAGCTTTAGCAGCCGGAACCTGTAACTTTACAACCTTAACGACTTTCTTAGGCATTGTTTACACCTCCTTACTTATTCAGCTTCTTCAACTTGTGTAAAATCAACTTCAACGGGGGTTTCACGACCGAAGATCTCTACGAGAACCTTCAGCTTGCCTTTTTCATGATTAATGTCGGCAATCTTACCGGTTTGATCAACGAAAGGACCAGCCTTGATGCGAACGACCTGTTGTAATTGAAAATCAATATTAGGACGAACCACCTTTTCTTCCTCAGGCACACCAAGGATTTGGCGTACTTCTGCCTCAGTCAGGGGGATCGGTTTGGTGCCAGAGCCTACAAAGCCTGTTACACCAGGGGTATTGCGGACAGAGTACCAGGTTCTGTCGTCCACAATCATTTCGATCAGCACATAGCCAGGAAATACCTTGCGTTCAACGACACGCTTTTGTCCGTCCTTTTCTTCGGTTTCCTTACTCATGGGAATCTCGATACGGAAGATTTTTTCTTCCATACCCAAGGAATGGACTTTGGCTTCCAGGTTCAGCTTCACTTTGTTTTCGTATCCAGAATAGGTATGGATAACGTACCAACGTTTTCCAAGGTTTTCTTGCTTTTCTTCACTCATAAGATCAGCGAGCCTCCTTACATAACTATTGCCATATTATCGCAGTAATAAACGGAAAATAACACTAAAGAAAGTATCGATTATCCAAATCAAGCCAGCACACAGGCATACCGCAATAAGAACCACTATGGTATTAGCAATAATTTCTTGTTTGGTAGGCCAGGTTACCTTTTTGAGTTCTACTTTGGTTCCGCTGATGAAATCAACGAGGAAATTTCCACCGCTTTTTCCTTCAGTTTCTAGTTCAGTAGTTTCCGGATCGGCCATTTCTTCACATCCTTGCTATACTACCCAGTCAGTCACACTGCAATATTATTTGGTTTCTTTATGTAAAGTGTGTTTTTTGCAGAACTTGCAGTACTTGTTCAGTTCGATGCGATCGGGATCGTTTTTCTTGTTCTTGTTGGTTTGATAATTTCTTTGTTTGCATTCAGTGCAAGCCAGAGTAATCAGGTTACGCATGTAGATACACCTCACTTTTATAATAGACTAAAGCATCACAAATAGTCGCTAATATACTATCACAACTACTTAACAATGTCAATGAGAAAATCCGTTTTTTTGTAACAAATTTTACACTAAAAAAGAACCCCGATAGTGAGGTTCTTTGTTTTGTCAGTTGGTGCCGGCGCACGGATTTGAACCGCGGACACTGCGGGTATGAACCGCATGCTCTAGCCAACTGAGCTACGCCGGCGAAAATATGGAGCTGATGACCAGGATTGAACTGGTGACCTTATCCTTACCAAGGATACGCTCTGCCGACTGAGCTACATCAGCATATGAAATTGGTTGCGGGGGGCGGACTTGAACCACCGACCTTCGGGTTATGAGCCCGACGAGCTACCAGCTGCTCCACCCCGCGATGAAACTTGGTGGACAGGGATGGATTCGAACCATCGAAGCGAAACGCGGCAGATTTACAGTCTGCTCCCTTTAGCCACTCGGGAACCTGTCCGTTCAGTAACGAGAGTTATTATAACACTTCGTTTACATCTTGTCAACAACTTTTTTAAATTTCTTTAAAAACTTTGTTGGCCTAGTCGCTTCGGAGCACCTCCGTGTGCAACGAGAATAGTATACTACAATCGCCAAAGCTTGTCAATATTTTTTTGAAAAAATCTAGACAAAACTACTTAGCCTCTTTATCTTAAGAAGCCGCTGATAATTTGCTCCTCTGCCTCCTGCTCTGTTAAGCCCAAAGTCATCAGCTTAATGAGCTGCTCACCAGCAATTTTGCCAATGGCTGCCTCATGGATTAAAGCAGCATCTACACAGTTAGCATCCAGCTTAGGAATAGATATTACCCTTGCCTTATCCATAATAATAGCGTCACATTCAGCATGACCGCTGCAAACATTATTGCCTATGATATTGGCTTCAAAAACCTGCAGAGAATTATCCCTGGCTACAGAACGAGAGCTTACATCAGCACTGGAATTCTCGCCATTGAGGGCTACATCATAATTGCTTGTTGCCTGCTGCTCGCCGTGGGTCATAAGGCGCTCATGCACGACCATCTTTGCACCTGCAGCCAGCTCCGCCCTGGTGGTACGAACGGTATTATCAACACCCTTAATCTGCACCATTTCCATTTCTACATAGCTGCCCTCCTCCTGATAAACCTCTGTTACAGGATTGAGCAGGCGCTTGCCAGGTCCATCACCTTCACCATAGTGTTTTTCAATGTAGCGAATTCTTGCGTTCCTGCCCACAAAGAAGCGGTGCACGCCATCATGCTGACTATCCTGCCCACCGCAGTTATGAATACCGCAGCCGGCAATGATAGTTACATCACTATCTGCGCCAATGTAGAAATCATTGTAAACAACTTCCTTGATACCTGTCTCACTAATTACAACAGGGATATGGACAGCCTCATTTTTTGTGCCCGGCTTAATACGAATATCAATACCGCTCTTATCGGTTTTAGAAATAATGTCGATATTCGCAGTCGTATTACGAGCTACGCTTTGGCTATTGGCACGAATATTATAAGCACCCTTGGGAATCTTGTAGAGATCTGCAACCTCCCTCAGAATGTTTTTCTGAATATCATCAATCATTTCTTCACCCCCGTCAAGATACTGCAGGCAAAGTTAGCTGCGGAAGGAGTTCCTAAAAGACCAGGCAGAACCTCATCCTTAGAACCATGCTGCTTGACTCTGCCATTTTCAATCACTACGATTTCGTCAGCAATGTTCAAAATACGCTCCTGGTGTGAAATAATTAAAATTGTCCCGTTGATGGTCTCGCGAATGTTCTCAAATACCTTGATAAGGTTTTGGAAGCTCCATAAATCAATACCAGCCTCTGGCTCATCAAAGATAGCAAATTTCGTACCACGAGCCAGAACTGTAGCAATCTCAATACGCTTAAGTTCACCGCCAGATAAAGAGCTATTAATCTCTCTATCTATATATTCTTTGGCGCACAGACCCACCTTAGAAAGATAGGTGCAGGCTTCGCCTACTGAGAGCTTAGTGCCTGCCGCCAGGCGCAACAGGTCTACCACCTTAACCCCTTTAAAATGTACAGGCTGTTGAAAGGCAAAGCTAATGCCAAGCTTAGCCCTTTCAGTGATATTTTTAGCAGTGATATCCTCGCCGTCTAAAATCAGCTGTCCCTGAGAAGCTTCGTAAATGCCCATTATGAGCTTAGCCAGTGTGGATTTGCCACCACCATTAGGACCAGTGATAACGACAAACTTGCCATCACCAATGCTCAGATTCATGTGGTCAATAATGCTTTTCTCGCCATTATTGCCTTCAACTTTATAACAAACATCTTTTATCTCTAGCATTTTTTCCTCCAAATACAGATAATGCCTACAAAAATACTATAAATTACCATTAGTATATTATAGCATTAACTAAGTCACTTTGCAATAAAAATGCCCTAGAGAGAGCTTTTTGTTAAAGCATTAAAAGCCGCCTTTTGCCTTCTAAAAGTCCAAATGCTTTTCATTTCAACGCAAATAAACACCCTGTAAAGTATTACACTCTACAGGGTGATGAAAGTTATTCCTTTACTCTGACAAAAACGCCAATAACGCCAGGTCCTAAATGAGCAGTCAAAACTGAGCCCAGAGAGGTAACTATACTGGGCACTCCAGGAAAGGCCTCCTTTAGCTTAGCCTCGCAATTATACATATCCTGCTCACACATAGAGCCACAGACAAAAAACTGCTCGACATCCTTTTCCTGACAATTAAGCTCTAGCAAACGCTGCAACACCTTTTTGCGAGTGCGGCATTTATCAATAGCCTCAACCTTGCCCTCCTTGTCCATAATCAGTACGGGACGAATACCAAAAATACTTCCTAAGAGAGCGCTAGCCTTGCCAATACGGCCACCCTTTTGCAAATATTCCAGGGTATCAACTGTGAAATATGTACGCGTGCGTTGAACTGCAGAAATGCCACAGCGCTCTAGCTCATCCATGTCCTCACAGCCAGCATCTATTTTCTTCATAATGACCTCGGCAATACCAATCAGCGGACAACCACAGGTTTTGCCGTCAACAATTCTAATATCAGCACCCTTATTTTCTTGTAGCACCTGCTCGGCTACACTACAACATGCCTGATATGTACCGCTCAATCCAGAGGACATAGTAACCATAATAACCTTTTTGCCCTGCTGTACCAAATTGGTAAACAGCTCATGAATATCTCCCAAGGGAGGCTGAGAAGTTTTCGGCAGCTGGCCAACCTTCTCAATCATAGCAACCATTTCTTCAATAGGCTTTTCACCATCATACCATTCTTCATTGCCCAAGGTTACTACAAGACGCAGCAAATGCACTCTAGGGTCATTGATGAAATCTGTTTCCGTTACTGCAGAAACACTATCTAATACTATATGAACCTTATCAAACATTCCTATATCCTCCTACAAAAAGACATTCATAGCTCCTTGCTATATTCTATGCCAAACATTTAATAATAGCAAGTTTTATCACGCCACCCTAATCGTTTGTTTAAATTAAGCAATTAATTAAACTGTTAAAACAAAGAAGCCCCTCAGCCTTAGCCAAGGAGCTCAAAACTTATTTAGATAAACTAATTGCATTGGCAAAATCCTGTGGTCTGGGAGCAGTAACAGCAACCTCCTCACCCGTTACAGGATGCTTGAATTTTAAATATCTGGCGTGCAAAGCCTGTCTTTTAATCAACCTAGAGCTTGTGCCATACATTCTATCGCCTAAAACGGGAAAGCCCAAATAGCCTAGGTGAACACGAATTTGATGTGTCCTGCCCGTTTCCAGCTCTAGCTCTAACAGCAGCTTATCACCCAAGTTTTCCATTACCTTAAAGCAGGTTACAGCAGCCTGACCTTTTTCTGTTACCCGCCTTTGGTTTGGCTTGAAGGGGTCTCTGCCAAGGGGCAGCTCAATGCGTCCCTCAGGACACAGCTCTTCGAGCCTTTTACCGTTGCTCAAAACAAGGGCCTCATAACGGCGGTGAATGTTTCCTATAGCCAGCTCCTGCTCTAGCAGGTTCTGCACCTTCGCAGTTTTGGCAAATAAAACACAGCCAGATGTATCTCTGTCCAGGCGATGTAAGGGGCGTATAGTCACAGTCTTTCCCTGAGACTTAAAATAGTAGGCCAAACGATTAGCCAGAGTGCCCGTCTTAGTTTGCCCTGTTGGATGCACCAGTAGGCCAGCGGGCTTATTCAGCACCACGACTGCCTCATCCTCATACAAAACCTCAACAGCACCCTTTTCAGGAGTAACGCCGTAGCTCGTATCTAAAAACTCTCGCACGCCTACAGTATCTCCTGCCTTGACAAGGTGCTTAGAATGAGCAGGCCTGCCATTCAAGTAAACTGTTTTGCTAAAAAACAGCTTTTGGCGCTTACGCGCTGCCACCTTAAGAACATCCTTCAGATACAGCTCTAGCGTAAGGCCAGCCTCAGCTTCTGCCACAGTATATTTTTTGAGAATAGAATTCTTAGTATTTTTCTCCATCTATCCTATGCTTATTCAAATTCAATAGTACCAGTGGGCTTCGGAGTAAAGTCGTATAAAACGCGGTTTACACCGGGAACCTCATGAGTAATTCTCTTTACCAAATGGTGCATTAAAGCAAAGGGGATTTCTTCAACCTCTGCAGTCATAGCATCAGTGGTGTTAACGGCACGAATAATTACGCTCCATTCAAAGGCTCTCTTGCCGTCTTTAATGCCAGTAGATTTAAAATCAGGCACAACGGTAAAGTATTGCCATACCTTGCCCTCTAAGCCGTTTTTAGCAAATTCCTCGCGCAAAATCGCATCAGATTCGCGTACTGCCTCCAAGCGCTCACGGGTAATAGCACCAGGGCAACGCACGCCTAAGCCAGGACCTGGGAAGGGTTGACGGTATACCATGCCATCAGGTAAGCCTAATTGCTTGCCAACAACACGCACCTCATCCTTGAAGAGAATCTTTACCGGCTCAACTAATTCAAAATTCAAATCCTCAGGCAGGCCACCAGCATTATGATGAGCCTTAATGCCCTTTTCGCTTTCCAGAATATCGGGCCAAATAGTGCCTTGTGCCAGGAATTCCACGCCATCTAATTTACGAGCTTCCTCGGCAAACACTTCAATGAATTCGCCACCAATAATCATGCGCTTGGTTTCGGGGTCAGTTACACCAGCCAGCTTATCCAGGAAACGGTCGGTTGCATCCACATAAACGAGGTTGGCCTTCATTTGATTTTGGAACACCTCGATAACCTGCTCCGGCTCTCCCTTACGCAGCAGGCCATGATTAACATGCACACAAGTCAGTTGGTTGCCAACAGCCTTAATCAGCAGAGCAGCAACAACAGAGGAATCAACACCACCAGACAAAGCCAGCAGCACCTTTTTATCACCAATTTGCTCCTGCATAGCCTTAATTTGCTCATCAATAAAGGCTTGAGCTAATTCAGGGGTAGTAATGCGAACCATGTTTTCTGGTCTTCTCTCATTTGCCATTTTAATTACTCCTTTGCATATTAAAATTAAAATAATAAGACTTTTTCCTGCAAGTATTATAGCATTTTCCTATTCTTTAGGCAAGCAATACTATGAAGCTTCAGCTTATGATAAGCTTTACCGCAGCAGCATGCTACGCCGCTGGTGAAGCATACATAGTTCCCGACAAGTATTAGCATACTATAGAACGCTTCTATATTTCGTCAAGTGGCACCAGATTGTTTTCCCTATTTAAAGGCATAACGCAGGGAGCCATACAGATAACACTGCCTATGCCTAGTTCACAATTAACTGCTTTTAGCACTGCAAAACTCTTTACAGCCTTTTCTCCAGGATCAGTGCTTTTTTTTATTTCTATAGGATATAATACATTATCCCTTAGAATAAGCAAATCTATTTCTCTTTGTAATGTATCCCTATAATAGTACAAATACCTATGGGGATCCATACCATTATTCACATAACTTTTGATGATTTCACTCACCACATAGGTTTCAAAAATATTGCCAGCCATAGGCGACAGCTCCAGAATACGAGGATTATTCCACATGCTCAAATAGCAAGCCAGCCCCGTATCCATAAAATACAGCTTAGGTCGTTTGATAAGGCGTTTTAAAGCATTGTTAAAATAGGGCTGTAAAAGAAAAATTATGCCCGTCGATTCTAAAACACTTATCCAGCTAGAAATCGTTTTATTGTCAACCTCTACCTCTTTTGCAAGCTCTGCTACAACCAGCTCTTGCCCTGTTCGCAAGGCTAAGCAGCTTAAAAAACGGATAAATTTGCTTTCGTTTTTCAAATTAATAATATCACGAATATCCCGCTCTAAATATGTTTTTACATAGGAGCTATAAAAATCCTCTGGAGAAAGCTCTGGATTAACCGCCATTCTTGGCATACTACCACGAAAAATATTGTCAAACACCACATTTACATCTCGCTGTTGAAGATTGCGGTAGCTAAAGAAATCCTTATGCGGAAGAAAGGCTTCGTTCCTATACCCTAAAAGCTCTGCATTACTTAAACTAAATAGCTCTAAAATACCTACTCGCCCAGCTAAGGATTCGCTAACCTTACTCATCATTGTAAAAAGCTGGGAGCCTGTTAAAAAATACTGTCCGTTCTTTTGGCTTTCGTCCACACGCATTTTTATATAGGGCAAGAGCTCCGGCACATACTGAAATTCATCTATCAGCACAGGAGGTTGATAGCGCTGCAAAAAAAGCTCTGGATCCTTGCGTGCTAATTCACGTAACACCACATTATCAAAGGTTACATAGTTCATCTTCTCCATAAACTCTGTACAAACCTTTTGCAGCATAGTTGTTTTTCCTACCTGCCTAGGTCCATAAACCATTACTATAGGAAAAAAGCGTGCCAATTCAAGAATTCGTTTCTCCATAACGCGGTTTATATACACTGGCTTCACCTCTTTAATAA
>JAEDNJ010000045.1 GCA_016302525.1 Phascolarctobacterium sp.
AATGTTTTTGATGAAAATGATAAAGTTTTAGTAGTAAATGGTGGCAGTTTTGGTCATCGTTTTGTTCAATTGTGTGAAGTTCATCAAATTCCACATACTGAGATTAGACTTGAGGCTGGAAAAGCACTAAAAGAAGATGTTCTTCAACAATATGATAATGCAGGCTACACTGGTTTTTTGGTTAATATACATGAAACATCTACTGGGGTGCATTACGATATCGATATGATTAGCGAGTTTTGCAAGCGCAATCGAATTTTTCTTGTTGTTGATGCTGTAAGTTCATTCTTAGCAGATGAATTCGATATGGCAACACTTGAAGTTGGAATTATGATTACGGGTTCTCAAAAGGCTTTAGCATGCCCTCCTGGTATATCAGTTATAGTATTATCTCCGAAGGGCGTCAAAAGAGTGGAAGAGCATCAATGTAAGTGTATGTATTTTGATTTAAAGGATGCTCTTAAAAATGGTGTGCGAGGACAAACTCCATTTACCCCTGCAGTAGGTACATTGCTTCAAATTAATGCTAGATTAAAGGAGATTGAGGCTTCTGGTGGTGCTGCTAGTGAAACCAAAAAGATTGCTGCTCTAGCAGAAGATTTTAGAAATAAGATAAAAGGATTGCCCTTTAAAATTGTATCAGAATCTATGTCCAATGCAGTTACACCATTGCATCCATTAACAGCATCTGCAAAGGAAATATTTAATATTCTAAAGGATGAATATGGAATTTGGATTTGTCCTAATGGTGGAGAATTGGCTGATACAGTATTTAGAGTAGGGCACTTAGGTTATTTAACTAAAGATGATAATACCACTTTGGTGAATGCGTTTAAGGATTTGCAAAGACGAGGAATATTGTAATATTCTGGATGTACAGCTGTTATTAAAATAATCATCTATGGAACTTCATTTCACAACGAATCAATTAATAAATATAACCCCAAGCCATAATCAGCTTGGGGTCTTATTTTGCCTATTTTCACCCTTAATACGGCATCCTTGCCTCTTCCTTCTCCAAACGCCAATTCTTCATGTCCCAAATATTGTCTTGCACGGAGAACCAACGAGCATCAGGATAAGAGTTGCCACTATTATACCTAATCTCATATTTATTAGAGTCTATAATATACTGCTTGCCTTTCTTGGCTTCGTTAGTAATGGGCTTTTTCGTAAACGGATTTACGGGAGCAGCAAGCAAATCCTTTAGGGCCAGTACAGGAACATCTGCATTGGTCATAAATTGCTTATCCGTCTTTACGGCTCCCTTACTAGCAAAATCCTTTACCATGAGCAAGGGGAAGTAGGCAGTAGTATCAATCTTTAGCTCTTGATTGTACAGCTCCTTAAGCTGCCTTGAGCCTCCAGCATGGTCTGCCACTAAAATGATGCGCGTATTATCATAAACGCCGTGCTCTTTTAGATAATCAAACCAAGCTCCCAGCTTAATAAAGGCTGATAGGTTAGAATGATAAACAGCAACCTGCTGCCCATGATTCATGGCCAGCCTTTTACCTTCATGCACATAAAGCTCAGGCTTAAAATATTGGCTATTATCAACCTTCTCTTCCACAGTAAAGTCAGGCATCTGGAAAAGAGCAGCATCATGCGTTAAATCATTCGTCATTGCTAAAAAAGTGTTGCCGCTTTCGACAATTTTCGTGCGCTCCTTCAGGTCCTCAAGCGCCTGATAATAGTCCATAACGCTTGTCGGCAAGCCATCCGCAATAACAGGGCTTTTCACAACCTGCGCCTTGACCTTATCAAAACGACAATAGCGACCACTCGCGTAGAAATTGTTTTCTATCAAGAGGGGCAGAACCTTCATAAAGCCATAGCAATAGAAGTTGCGTTTGTTCTTGGTAATTTTCTCCTGAATGTTTTTCTCAGAGACAACAGGCTTCATAGGAGCAGCAAAATTCTCAATGCGGATTTCGGGATACTCCTTAAAAGGTGTGTAATCCGGCACCCATTGGTAATTTACTAGGGGCAAATTAGCAACAGTAGCCTTATAGCCATTTTCACTAAATAGTCTAGGTAACAAGAGCATGGCCTCGTTATGCTTTAAGCGCTGCAGCATATCGCTGCGCTTATTCATAGCCTCGGGAGTATATTCATAGCCGCCAAACAAGGGAGCAGAGCCAAACAGGGTATGGCTGCCATAAGAGATTACATTATTGTAATAAGTAAAGCCAGACATCTGCTTAGTCAGCTCTGGTCGTTCCTGCAGCATATAAGGCACAAATTGCCCCATAGCAGCATCAAGCATCAGCACGATAACATTTTTGCCATTTTTACTTAAGATGATTCTATTCGCTTCTGACTTGGCGGCAACAACCTTTCCAACCTTGATATTTTCTTTAGCACTTTTTACAGAGCTGTTAATCTGATAGATATTTAAGCAGCTCATGCCCAGAACTGCAACACAGCCGAGGCTAAAGGCTTCAAACAAGAGCTTTCTATAGCGTTTCCAGATAAAACATAAGGAAGCAGCAAGAAAAATAACAACACCAGCATTCACACCCTTGGCAAGATGTGTATTTTGCAGACCATTTGCCAGCACCAGCGTATCCGAGAGAATACTGGTATTCTTGCCCCAAATCATGTAGGTTACAATACCAGTTAAGCCAAAACCGAGCACAAACTTTTCATAGCTCAGCTTAGACTTAGCCTCTGCCAGCCAATAGAATACCCCCAGCCAGAGGACAAAGGAGCCCAAGGCCAAAGCGAAGCTTGCCATCAAATACCACAAGGGATTTTCAAAATATCCCCAAATAATAAATTCCTGCGGCGAAGCACTAATAACAGAGGACGGAATTAATAATCCCGTCAAAAGAGCCAGGAAGCCCGCTCCAGCTAGGAACATTTTTGTCTGGGGCTGTTCCTTGCCTGCATAGGGAGCAGAGGCAAGCGTAGGCGCACCTCTAAACTTATAAACGATAGTTTTTACCAGATTAAACACATTGTTCAATGTCCAGTAAAAAACTAAGCCTGCGGGAGAATTATACAAGAAAACTAAAAAGAAGAACGCAAGACCATACAGCTGACACTTAGTTTTAGTAGCCATCCCCTTAACAAAGAGTCCTGTAGCTAAGAGGTTAACCACCGTCATGATTATCGGCAGCACATTAATACTGGTACCTGCAATAGTAAGCAAAGAATCAGGTCGTCCCAGGTCACTAATAGGCCCTAAGGAAGCACCTTGTAAAAGCGACAGATTCGACAAGAACTGGTAAGCCGCTACAAAGAAGGGTATCTCTAAAAACAGGGAAACAGAGCCCTTGATAACATCAAAGGGACTATAGTTATTTTGCCTGTAATAGGTCTGCAGCATCATCAGCTGCTCGTCACCCTTAAAGACCTTTTTTATCTGCTCTACACCCTTACGCAGCTTAGCATCAACGGCTCTTTCTTCCTCTTGCACTGCATCAGCCCTATTGTAAAGCGGCAGAACCAACAAATTAACAGTAATGCTCAGTACAATAATTGATAAACCGGGGTCATGAGTTAGCTTATAGCCCAAAAGATAATACAGCTGCTCAAACATGAGCTGAAGAGGCATAAAAATCAGTTGATATAATATTGAAGCTATAGACATAATCTTATTCCTCTCCTAATTGCACTGCTTGTAGCTGCTCATATTTAGCAACTAGATAATCGGCAACTCTCTTAGCACCCTCGCCCCTATGTTCCCAGCATTCACTGCGAGCCTGATCCCGGCCAGCACTATATTTTTCATCTTCGAGACAGGTATCTATAAGCTGCTTAAGCTGTTCAAGATTATCAGCCCTGAGATTCATGCCCAGGCTAGGCAAAATTTTGAAAGTCCAAGGTGTTTCCTCTAACCACCAGGCGTCGTAAATACCGTCATCAAAGTCAGTATCGGTGTAGATAATAGGCTTATCGAAGATGAGCGCAAAGTCGAACATGACACTGGAAAAATCCGAAATCAAAATATCGCTGCGGTTCAACACCTCAAAGTTATCATTATCCCTATTCCATTCCAGCTGCTTAGAATTAGGATAAGCCGCCTGCAGCTTCTGCATCAGCTCTGCCTCTGATTTAAAGGACTGAGGATGTGGACGGATGATTACCTTGTAGCCCGTAGCCAAGAGGCTATCTATTATCTTGGCGCCAAACTTACTCAGAATAGCACTCGGTCCCCAGGAAGGAGCAAGGAGCACTGTTCGTTGCCGCTCTGGCGGCTTTTTGGCTGCCTCAACCCTTTGCAAATTGACATCCATATAAGGAATTCCCACCTTAACACATTCCTTGGTAGGCAAATTACGCAGCTGCTCCAGCTCTCTGACTTGCTTCACCTGGTATTCTCCCGAAAGGAGCATCACATCATAATAATCAATGCCAAACATTCGATATAAGGTTACATCACCAGCTGCATGCGGCAAATGCACATAACAGCCTACCTCGGGTGAACGCTTCCATTGGTAAACATCTAAACCAGGCGTAGTAGATAAGACAATATCTGCATTCAAAAAGTTCAGCTTAGCAAAAGCTCTGTTATCGCTACCAATAAATTCAGCTTTAAAATTAGCGAGCTTAGCCTCTAAGGCAGGGTCATCCGCAGAAGCAGTCATGTAAGTTACAGGGAAATTACGAGCCGCTAATTCCTGGCACACAGGTTCAAAAATACCCCAATAACGCTTATCGTCAGAAAAAATAACTAAGGGCAGGCGGTCGCTATTCATTTCACCTTTTCTGCCCCCACTAAAGAAAAAGCGCAGCTTCACAAACCAGGACCTAAACATATAGCGCAGTACACCTAAAAGGCCTATCAATATTGTAAAGAGCATACTGCCTGTTCCCGGATCTATATATAAGTTCATAATTCCTCCCTACTTTTCTTAAACATCTTCCACACTCCTAAGCCTCCCGCGAGCAAGGCAAAGAGCACATAGAATAATACTGTCATTCCTCCCTTGGCAGGAAAGAGTACGGACACTATATTTAACGCACCATGAACTAACACGCATAGCCACAGCCCATAGGCAAAATATAAATAGGACAGCAGTAACCCTACGCCAAAGGCATATACCATCTGTCCTAATATTAGATAGAGGCTAAAACTGTTATGTAGATTTACGAAATGCGCCAAGCCAAACAATAGGCTGACAAGTAAGCTAGCCTGCAGCCTGCTTAAATGTAATCTTACTTTACATTCCGGCAAGAGCAGGCCACGAAAGAAAAGCTCTTCACACAGGGCTACTACTAGTAACCAGCCCATAGCCCTTATGTCTAGCATTGCTTCTCCTTTCAAAACTCAGCCCTCATAATCTCATCAGCATTGCCTTCAAGCTATCAAACTCAGGACCGTCCAGCCTAAAGGCTCCGGCCTTTGTTGCCTCGCCCACGCTCATGCCCACATAGCGCTCTGTGCCAGCCAGCAAAGCGTGTAGCATATGCCGGCTATTGTTGTGCAAATGCTCCTGATAGCCACGACAATTATTAACACTCAAAAGAAAATCCAGGGTCACATTGTAAAGATTAGTAAAGTCTGCCTTCTCAGAGACCTTCTTATCTAAACATCTCACCAGCATATCCTCTAAATATCCCTTACTCCAATAGCCGCTAGGCTGCTTTCCTGGAAACAAAAAGTATTCGTAGTCAGCAAAGCCCCTCAAAAAACTGGAGTTCTTCAAGGTCTCTAGCCACCGCTGCTTTTGCCGTACGGTCTCACCTGCATCTGCCAGCACACGAAGCTTCTTAAGCGTGCTTAGATCCTCGTTTTGCTCCACATAGCGCAAAAACTTGGGAAGCTCCTCTATATTCCCCAAATTAATCAGCTGCAGATTAGGCAGAGTTACCCCCTGCTTAAAGAGATAGCGCATATAGCTACCCACGAATTCCGCCATATCCTTGCGCTCACACAGGAGCAGAATCGGGCAGTGAAGACGCAATTTATTCTTGTTAGTATCTGCCATGGTATCACGCACCAAATCTTCTAAAAAGAATCGTCCTTACTCAGCCTCAGCTGGCTCGGCATATTTTGCCAGCATCATTTCCGCAGCCCTGACAACCTGAGCCACGGTTAAGCGGGTCATACAGTTATTCTTATCTGCATGGTCACATTTATGCTTCATGCCATCCTTGCAGCCTGTGCAGGGAGGCTCAGCCGTCACGATAACCGCCTTATCTGTATAAGGACCGTAGAGCTTCGGAATAGAGGGTCCATACATGGCAACAATCGGCACCTTTTGACTAATAGCCACGTGCATGGGGCCACTGTCATTCGTAATAATCAGGCTGCAACGGCTCATAGCCGCAGCCAGCTCGCCAATCTTGAAGGCTCCTGTGGCAATAATAGGCGTGGTCTGCATTTTAGAAACAGCTTCCTCCACCATTTCCTCATCCATGGTGCCGCCAAAGAAAACAGGCTTGTAGCCCTTCACTGCCATTGTATCTGCTACCTCAGCAAAGCGCTCTGGTGCCCAACGCTTTGTAGATACGGCACTGCCAATATTAAAGCCAATCAGCTTATCGGTTGCAAAAACACCGTGGCTACGCCAAAACTGCTCGGCGCCTTGTTTATGCTCCTCACTAGGAAAGATTTCCAAGCCATTATGCTCTAGCTTCTCTACTCCCAGGTCTGTGAGCACCTTCAAATACATATCTGCTGCATGGATAGTTCTATCCAAGGGAATAAACTTATCCCAGGCCCATTTAAAAATAGTATGGGTCGTGCCCGTGCGCAGCTTCGTCTTCGTAAAGGCATCAATAAAGGAGCAGCGCTCATTGGGGTGCAAATTGATGATAATATCAAAATCCATAGCACTCAGATGGCGAGCACAGGCCCACAAAGCCAACAGACTATTATCCTTGCCCTTTTTATCTATGGTAATAACCTCATCCAAATAGGGATTATGCAAAACTACATCCTTCAGCTTTTCATCCGCCAAAAAGGTAATATGGGCCTCTGGCGCCGCCTTACGCAGGGCATGAATGAAGGGCGTAGTTAGAGTTAAATCCCCTAAATGCATTAAAAAGGTTACTAATATGCGTTTTCCGTTTAATTCAACCATTTGTCTCTACCTCTATAAGGTAATATAGTTAATTAAAAATTTCCTGCCCAAAGCTTAAAGCCAGGCAACACAGCAAGGTATTAATCACACTTATTCATCAGCTGCGGTGTTAATCGCCTTGAGCTTTTGCTTATAAATCTCATAGACCTCAGCAGGGCTAATGTCTGCCATGCAATACCAGGTCTTGCAATGCTTTTTGAGACAGCCAGCACAGCTAGCCCTGCTTATGAGCACTGTGCTATTTTTACTGCCATAGGGACCAGTGCGGTCCGCCTTAGTTGGTCCATACATGGCCACCAGGGGCTTTTTCAGGGCAGCCGCAAAATGTAGCGGTCCTGTATCGGCACTAATATACACGCAACAGCCCTTAATCAAAGCAGCCAGCTCTCTTAAGGAGGTTTGCCCTGTTAAATCAAGCACAGCCTCACTCTTGCTAAGCTCTTTAATAACAGCTCCCTTGCCTACATCATCAGGTCCACCTGCCAAAACAATGTAGCGACCATCGGCAGCAATTAGCTGCGCCAGCTCTGCATAATGGCTAGGAGGCCATTCCTTCGTCTCCCAGCGTGCCCCCGGCACCATTACTACATATTCTGTATTCTCAGGCAAGCCCTTTGCAGCTAGCTTCAGCTTAACGCTCTCTGTTTCCTTATCCAGATTAGGCATAGGAAAATCCAGCTCGCCTACGGGAACCTTTGCCCCTAAATAGCGCGCTACATCTAAATAGCGCTCAATAACATGGTCCTGACTATGCGCGCCCTTGATAGCCTTGCTAACTAGGCTGCTACCCTCACGCAGCTCTCCATAGCCCAAGCGATTATCACAGCCGCTTATCGCAGCCATCACTGCGCTCTTAAAGAGGCCCTGCATATCCAGCACCAAATCAAAGTGCTTGCTGTGCAGCAAGTCCTTCAGCTCGTGAAAATAGCGCCATTTCTCCGACCAGCTCATGCTTTTAAATTTTTTCTTATCAAAATAGATGATTTCGTCAATAATGGGAGGGTCCGGCACAAAGCCAGCAAACTGCGGGTGCACCAGCCAGGTAATCCTCGCCTTAGGATAGAGCTTACGCAGCTCTGCCGCAAAGGGCAGCGTATGCAGGATATCCCCTAACGAGCTCATCTTAATTAACAATATATTTTTATAATCCGTCATCTAATAGCACTCTTTTCACGAAATTTTATCTGCCTTCAACAATAGCCTTCACCAGCTCCAGCAAGCTGCCACCCTTATACAGATAGCCACGAATACCTGCAGCCTCAGCTGCCTCAACATCACGCTTGCCATCGCCAACCATGAAGCTTTGCTCCTTGTCGATGTCGTACTCAGCGCAGGCCTGCAGCAGCATACCCGGCTTCGGCTTGCGGCAAGAGCAATCCACAGCATACTCAGCTACCTTCCCCTCCTTATGGTGAGGGCAGTAGTAAAATTTTTCAATGCTGCCGCCATAGGCAGCCACATCATTGGCCATACGCTCATGCAAAGCCTGTACCTCGGCCTCGCTGTAATAGCCACGAGCTACGCCGCTTTGATTAGTAATGACAAACACGGTATAGCCACGCTGAGCCAAATAAAACATAGCCTCGCGAGCATAGGGCATCCATCGCAAATCTTCAATTTTATATAAATAGTCTCGGTCCACATTCAGCGTACCGTCTCTATCGAAAAATACTGCCTTCAATATTTTCTCCTGTTAGATATATATTACAATTTCGCTACTCAATCAGCATATTCTAGTACCGCAGTTAGCCTTAAAGCTCTGCTAAGCCTAGTATGTACTTCATTCATCACAGCTCATCTTTGAGCAACTTCTCTTAAGGTTGCTCTGATAGCTTCCTTAATATAACAGAATACAACTGAGCCACAGCTTATCTTAGCAAGGTCTTTTTTTATTCTCTGCAGCTTCTTTGTTATAACGGTAACACAGTCCGCTTTAGAGCAGGCCCTTCTTAGCAAGCTCTGCTATTTTATTCACTACATTGGTAGTGCTATAGCCATCCTCGAAATCAATAATCTGCACCTCGCCAGCATATTCGCGACCAGCAACCTCCTCCGGCTTATAGTCGCCGCCCTTAACGAGAATGTCAGGACGAATTTGGCTAATAAGCTCTGTGGGCGTATCCTGATCAAAAAGCACCACTGCATCTACACAGGCCAGAGCTGCTAAAACGCGCGCCCTGTCCAGTTCGTGTACTAGCGGACGAGTAACGCCCTTCAAGCGCTGCACCGAAGCATCCGTATTGAGACCGACAATGAGGTGCTTGCCCAGATTACGAGCCTTTTCCAGATAGGTTACATGACCTACATGGATGATGTCAAAGCAACCATTAGTGAAAACAACAGTCTCCCCTGCTGCCTTCCAGGTTGCCGCCAGGGAAGCAATTTCCTCCCAGCTCAGGGTTCTGTAGCCACGGCCCTGCTTGCGCTCCTCGGTCAGCAAATCCTTGAGCAGTTCATCTCGATGCACAGGATAGGTGCCAACCTTAGCCACGACAATACCTGCAGCACGGTTAGCCATGTAGACAGCCTCCTGCAGGCTCAGCTTACCGGCAACGCCTGCTAACAGCGTAGCCGCTACCGTGTCACCAGCACCAGAAACATCAAAAACCTCAATCGCAGCAGCAGGGCTATGGATTACCTCCTTGTCGTTAACAAGGGTCATACCCTTTTCACTGCGCGTAACCACAACATTCTTAATGTTAAAAAGAGTGCGGGCGGACTGCGCCATGTCCATCACTGCAGCATCTTCATTGTCCTTGGCGCAGCCAGCCGCCTCGCACATCTCTTTCAAATTAGGGGTGATAAAATCGCACCCAGCATACTTAGACCAGTCAGCTCCCTTAGGGTCAATCAGCACCGGCACAGCCTTAGCATGTGCCTTAGCGATAACATCCTGTACAAAGCCAGAGGCACATACGCCCTTAGCATAGTCACTAACGATAACACCGTCTAAGCCCGTCTCCAACAGCCTGTCTAACCAAGCAGTCAGAGCCTCTCGTTCTTGGGGGAATAAATCTCCCACCTCTTCAAAGTCCAGGCGTAGCATTTGCTGTTGTCCGCCTAAAACTCTCAGCTTGGTAATAGTCTTGCGCAGAGGGCTGCTCACTAAACCGCTATAGTCTATGCCAGCCTCCTCCATCAGCTTTTCCAATAGCTGACGATTCTCGTCCTCGCCCGTAATACCGCCCATGAAAACCTTGCAGCCCAAATGAGCCAGGTTAGCAGCCACATTGGTAGCGCCACCCAGCACAGAGTTAATGCGGTTAATCTTGGTCACAGGCACCGGGGCCTCAGGAGAAATACGCTTTACCTCACCATGAAAATATCTATCCAGCATGACATCGCCGATAACAGCAATGCGCAGCTGTTGAATTTTATCAGTTAAAAAGCTAGTAATTTTAAAATCTGCCATCTTACGCCTCATCCACCAGCTCACACAG
>JAEDNJ010000226.1 GCA_016302525.1 Phascolarctobacterium sp.
CACGACCTCCGCCGTGACAGGGCGGCATTCTAACCAACTGAACCACCAGGCCGTAACAAATTACTTGTTTATTATACGAAACTTTTAGCCATTTGTCAATAGGTTTTAAAAGTTTTTTTGCTGATTTTGTAATTAATGAGCCTATAGAAAGCCTAAACAAACGGAAACAAACAGCTAACAAAAATTATCTTTGAATAGCAATATCTCATTCTAGTTGTTAGAAAAGGCTCATTAGCTAGATAGTCTGAAACTCTTCCCTCTGTAATTTATCCAAATGCTCCTGTAAATACTTTTCCAGCAACTGGCTAAACTGTGGCAAAATATTAACGGGACTAATTTCATTACGACACCCCTGTGCATCCTCTGTAGGTACCGTAAAAGCATTTGTAGTGACAGGAACATTCCTTTGCAGCATTTCTCCAAATACCTCTATTCTAAAGGAATTGAACATAAAATAAAGCTGGCTTTGATGTTCAAAATCAGAATAGTCCAGAAAAATAATCGAGCCATTAATATATTGTATCGGCTTATCCGGAGTAATAAACAGCTCAAAGGGGCCTATCCTCTTGGGCAGCTTCTTCCAAAATTCCCAGCCTGCAAAATTTAAGCGCCTTGCCTCATAGCTATATGAGCCCACTGTATCATGAGAGATTTCCTCTAAAAGCATGGGCAGATTGTCTTTGATAAGCTGAGCAAATCTTTCCTTATCTCTACAAAAGAAACGCTCATCACGGTACATATGCAGGCCCACCATCTTCACGGGAATATAGTCAAAGGTTTCCTTGGTATATATCAAATCTAGCCTGCGATGATGTTCCTCATCAACATAGCTAAGTATACTGAGGATTTGCCCCTCAATGCCTCTGCCGGGAACCTTAACAAAGCAGCCTACATTTTCAGGTAGCTGCTTTAAAAAATCCCATTCAGGCAGTGAAGCGGCAATATCCTCTATTTTTTCAATTTTAGCACCCATTAATTATCTCCACCAATTATAGGACGCCCCTCCATAGTGTTAACCAGCTTGCTCAGCTGCCATTTCAAGGTATCCTGAGGCTTTTCATAGCCACCCTCAGAAAGGAAGCGTTCACGCAGCCGCTTGGTTAACAGCTTGTCCTTATCCAAGCGATAGCAATAAAGGTCTGCCCAACAGGTTACACGAGTAAGCATATTGGGACCATCCCAATTATGAATCCCAATACTAGGCACTAGCTCCTCATTAATCTCATAGATTTTTGCAACTACCAGCACATCCATTTTATTCTGCTCGGCCAGTTGCTTCATCAGCTGAGGTGTAACCTTGACCTTTTTAGCACCTAAGACCTTGCTAATGTTCTGTGTCAGCTGTTCATCATCATGAATTTTGTAATACGGAAAATGATAAGCCCAGCGGACAGGAGCATAAATGCTCTGTTTATACAAGGCTGTATCCACATTGCTATCGTAATCCATCACCACCAGGCCAACAGGTCGTTCGGCAAATTCTGCATAAGCAGTACCAACACAGCCTATCAAAAGCACGATTGCAACAGTTAAAATATAGAATATCTTCTTCATGTTATGCACCTCCTTAAGGATAAACACAAGAAGATGTGCCTAAAAGCCAACTGACACCAAAGGCCGCTCGCTTTAATATCAGGCGCTTAATTACGAAAATCAATATTTAATCCCCATATACTTTGCAATAAAGGCCCCTATTTCCGTAAAGCTTTCCATGGGCTTTAGCACACCACAGCCAAGCCCTGCTCCACTAAACAGCACAGGAATGTTCTCTCTGGTGTGGTCAGTGCCAGTCCAGCTAGGGTCATTGCCATGGTCTGCAGTAATCAGCACTAAATCATCCGGCTTACACTGACTCAAAATTTCTGGCAAACGACCGTCAAAATATTCCAGAGCCCTGCCATAGCCGGCAATGTCACGACGATGACCATAGGAAGAATCAAAATCAACAAAGTTTGTCCAGACAATAGTATTATCTGGAGCTTCCTTAATAGCTTCTATAGTAACATCAATCAGCTTTTCCAAACCGCCAGCCGGAAAATGCTTGCTAATGCCACGATGGGCAAAGATATCGGCAATTTTGCCCACAGCATATACTTGCCCACCTGCTGCCACCATTTTATCTAGCAAG
>JAEDNJ010000227.1 GCA_016302525.1 Phascolarctobacterium sp.
TGCCGCGATGGCTGATTCTGTTTTTCTCCTGCATGGTAGCCTCACCCATGCCCTTGTGCAGCTCGGTGGACCAAAACAGCGGGTCGTAGCCAAAGCCGCCCTCACCTAAGGGCTCGTGCAGCAGCATACCGTCACAAATACCATCAGTTTCATACAGCACCCTGCCATCAGGCTGAGCAACGCACAGAGCAGCACGATAGCGGCAGTTACGACGTACCTGGAATTTCATATCCAGCAAAAGCTTAGCATTGTTGTCCTCATCCTTGGCATCCTTGCCGTCTACGCTGGCATAACGAGCACTGCGCACACCGGGAGCTCCGTCTAAGGCCTGCACCTCAAGACCGGAATCATCTGCTATGCAGGCACAGCCAGTTTTCTTAGCATAATAGGTTGCCTTAATGCGCGCATTGGCAGCAAAGGTGCGACCATTTTCTACAGGCTCCTCAATCGGAGGAAAATCGTCCAGGGACTTAATCGTAATTTTTAAATCTGCTAAAAGCACCTTAAACTCTTCGAGCTTACCCTTATTATGGGTAGCTATTACTAATTCATTAATCATGGGCAAAAGCCTCTCTTTCTATATATTGCTTATATTTTTATTGGCATTTATGAACTAAGCAAGCATTATTGCAAAGCATAGTTGCATTGCAGAGCTTATTAACTACTCGCCCCTGAACACAGCAAATGCCAGACCTACAAAGCATTTTACATTGCATTAACTACTATATTTTAGCAGCAAATACTAGAACTGTAAAAACTATTCAAAGCAGACGGACTATTTTGCATAACCTTATAACAATTCTCTGCGCAGCTCCTTTATATCGTGTACCAAAACATCTGGCTTTAGGCTCAAAAGATAAGCCTCGTCCCTAAAGCCCCAGGTAACAATCACGCCTGTCATGCCGGCGTTCCTTGCTGTTTCGATATCCACCTCTGAATCTCCGATATACACAGCTTCCTCACGGGAAATATCCAGCAGCCTCAGCACCTCATTGACAGAATCAGGAGCAGGTTTTTTGGCTATGCCATTGCGCTCACCTACGGCAGCATCAAAGCTTGTCGGGAAATAATCCTGCACCAAAAGCTGTACGCCAAAGTCCGGCTTATTGGATACCACAGCAGTTTTTACGCCCTGAGACCTTAGTTCTTCAATAAGCTCAACTATACCGTCATAGGGCCTTGTATGCGCGCTACAATGCGCCTTGTAATACTCTGTAAAGGTCTCCTTCAGCTCTGCCAGCAGCTCAGCGGAAGCATCCTCTGGGGCAGCAAGGCGAATCAGCCGCAGCATACCATTACCCAGATAGCTTCTAATCTCCTGCAGGCTACGCTCCGGCAGACCAGCCCTACGCAGGGCGTAGTTCACAGCCTCGGCCAGGTCTACCAGCGTATCGAGAATTGTGCCATCCATATCAAAAATCGCTAATTTATATTTCACTTGCCTCTTCTCCTCTTAAACATCAAACTCTCCTTAGTATAGCATTTTTATGCTCATTATTCTAGTTAAAATTACTGTAACATCCTTAACAAAAATTAACTCCTTTACATTTTTTTAGAAAAACATCCTGCGAAGCTGTTGACAGCAGGAAAAAGCGGTGCTATAATTGCCACAATTTAATAAGGCAAACCGTTGAAGCGGAGATAACGGCAATGATGCCTTTACAGAGAGCCTGTGGTGCTGAGAGTCAGGTAAGAAACAAGTTGTCAAATGGACCGCTGAGGGCGTAGTCAAATGGGAAGCCCTTCCCAGAGTATTCTACGACATTGTAGGCAGATGTTACCTTGCCGGGGATATGTTGGTATCCTGCTAAGTGCACGGCTCAAGCCGTGAATTCAAGGTGGCACCGCGGATTACTATTTTGTAGCTATTCGTCCTTGACAGATTCTAGTTCTGTCAAGGGCGTTTTTATTTGTCCTTGCAGAAGTAAAAAACATTTTGCAAAGGAGTAAACATCATGATCAAAGAAGCAATCGTAAAAATCGTTAACAAAGAGGACCTGACCTATAATGAAGCCTATACCGTTATGAACGAAATTATGAACGGCGAAACTTCTGCTACGCAAAACGCAGCCTTTTTAGCAGCCCTTTCTGCCAAAAGCGCCAAGGCCGAAACCACTGATGAAAT
>JAEDNJ010000228.1 GCA_016302525.1 Phascolarctobacterium sp.
AGGAGGTAGAAAGCATTACTAAGGCCCTGTGTCAGGCTGACCCTCAGCATAAAGCTGCTTACCAAAAAAACAGCGCCGCTTATCTCAACGAATTAGCAAAGCTGCACCAGGAGCTGCAGGCTTTGGGCAAAACCAGCAAGCAAAAGAAATTTGTCACTGCCCACGCTGCCTTTGGTCATCTTGCTAACGATTACGGCTTAGAGCAGCTTGCTATTGCCGGCATTTCTCCCGAAGCAGAGCCTACCCCCAAGGATTTACAACGCCTTATTCAGCTGGTGAAACGCGAAAAGGTAAAGTACATCTTTATGGAAACTCTGGCGAGCCCCAAGCTTGCTGAGCTCATTGCCAAGGAAACAGGCGCTAAGGTGCTCGTGCTCGACCCTATTGAGGGTCTGGACGAAGCAGGGCGCAAGGCTGGCTTAACCTATCTCAAGCTTATGCAAAATAATATTGCTAATCTAAACAAGGCACTGAATGAGTAAATATCTACACAACACAAATTAGCTAAACTGCATTATTAATGCTAAAAAGCTCTTGATGAATAACTTGCTGCAAAACACAAATTAGCTAAACTTCTTTTAAGGAGCAGCTTTCCTGCTACAATACAAGAATTAGTTAAACTGCCTTTTTAATACTAACAAGGCTCTTAACTGGTGGACCACCTAATACATTGTAAGCATTAGTAAAAACACACTGCTAATACAGCCATTAAGAAGTTTGTTATTTGCAGTAATACTAGCCTTGCAAAGAGTAGGACAAGGTGTATTAGGCTCCGAATGAGCAGACATTGTTAATACTAGCACAGCACTTAATGACTTAAACTCTGGGTAATAGTCTTAACTGTATATGAATACAAAAGGATTTTATATATGACAACAAACATTACAAAAACCAATCTGCAGCCGATTATCGAAGCCCATGATTTAGGCTTTGACTATGGGGCTGGTTGGGTCTTTCACAAACTCAATCTAGAAATCACGGAGGGTGACTTTGTAGCTGTTATCGGGGCCAATGGTGCCGGCAAAAGCACGCTCATCAAAATGCTGGCCCATGTTGTGCCGCCTACAGCTGGCACTATCTCCTACTATGGCAGGCCCATCGACGAATTTCAGGACTGGGACAAGGTAGGCTATGTGCCGCAAAACCCGGCCAAGCAGCAGCAGGACTTTCCTATCAGCGTGGAAGAGGTGGTGAAGCTGGGGCTGCTGCAGCCCAAAAAGCTTTGGCAGCGCTTTGGCTCTGTCGAAAAGGCCAAGCTAGAGGCCGCCTTAGAAACCTTTGACCTGGTAGAGCTGCGCCATCGCCGCATTGGCGACCTTAGCGGCGGGCAACAACAGCGGGCCTTTCTCGCACGAGCTATGGTAAAGGAGCCTAAGCTGCTCTTTTTGGACGAGCCTGCAACCGGCATTGACCCTGCTGCCAGAATTGCGCTCTACGATATGCTGCGCCGCATTAACCGTGAGCAGGGTGTTACTATTATCATGGTGAGCCACGATTTAGATTTGGCCGCCCTTGCTGCCAAGTCTGCCCTCTGCATTAACCACGGTATTTGCTTCCGCGGCGACATCCGCGAAGCCTTAAAGCACCACCACAGCGGCCAACAGGGCTTTATTTATAAATAAGTCCATGCTGCTTAAACAAGCTTATAACAGCTTTCAGCAACTATATACTTACAGCAGCTTATATTAGCTAAAATAGGCTTATAAGCTTATAGGACTGCTATTAACTTAAATAACTCATGCAAGCTCATAACTATTCACAACAGCTTACATAAACCATTATAAGCTTATTGGCTTATAACAGCTCATAAATATGCCAAAGGAGGCATTTTACAATATGCTAGAAATTTTTGAAATGGAATTTATGCAGCGGGCCTGGCTAGCCGGTCTTATCATGGCGATTATCTGCCCCATGATTGGCAGCTTTCTCGTGCTGCGCCGTCAGTCCCTCATTGGCGACGGTCTGGGACACATAGCCTTTGCCGGTGTTGCTGGCGGCGCTCTGGGCGGCTATAGCCCTGTACTGAGCGCTGCTGTAGCCACAATTTTAGGAGCGCTGGCCATTGAGAGGGTCAGAGTGCGCCTTAGTCAGGCTGCCGATATGGTGCTGGC
>JAEDNJ010000046.1 GCA_016302525.1 Phascolarctobacterium sp.
TGTTATTGCAATTAAAATCTTAAATATATTTGATTTTCCGTTGGCGCTTAAACAAAAATAATACTTAGAAAATGCTTCCCTAAAGAATTCACAACCAGCATTGGAATCTTCTGCTAAAAGCAACTTGTCTTCAAAAAAATAGTAAATTCATAGCGCAGTCTATTATTTTGCACTAAAATACTATATTTTCCATTTCATTTTGCAACTCTCATCTAAACCTAAACATCCAAAATCTTGCCAGGATTTAAAATATTGTTGGGGTCCAGCGCCCTCTTAATGGCCTTCATCATTTCCAGCTCATCAGGATTTGTGAACTCTGCCATCAGCGCCTTGCGCTTGTAGCCAATGCCATGCTCGCCAGAAAGTCTGCCGCCCAGCTCATAAATAAATTTATAAAGCTCTTGTTGATTGGCCTCTACCCTAGCATACCATTCCTCATGGTCCTCCTGGGGCTGCTTTAAAATGTTGAGGTGAATATTGCCATCACCTGCATGAGCAGCAATGCGGGTAACAAGCTGATATTTTTCTGCTAAGCGCAGGATTTCTGCAAAAAGCTCTGGCTCACGGTCCACAGGAACCACCACATCCTCCTTGCAGACGATAATGCTTTCGGCACGCACTGCCTCGGCAAAGGCCTTGCGAGATTCCCAAATCTTATCGTGGTCAGCTACGAGAACATCAGAAGCACCATTTTCCGAGCAGATTTCGTCCATCTTCATCGCCTTTTCGTCAAGGTCATCCTCATTAATGCCCTCCACCTCAACAATGAGATAGTTGCCGGTGTCGCTCCCCTGCAGCTTCGTGCCTAAATAGCGCTCTACAGACTTAAGCGTAATGTTGTCCATATATTCTACGCAGGTTGGTGTAATGCCGCCCTTGATAATCTTGTTGACAGTGCCGATGGCAGCAGCAGGGTCATCAAAAACAGCCAATAAATCCATAACATTCTCCGGCTTCGGTAGCAGCTTAAGCGTAGCCTTGGTGATAATGCCTAAAGTGCCCTCGCTGCCAATAATGAGCTGGTCCATGCAATAACCCGTGCTCTGCTTTTTCAGGCGAGCTCCTAAGGTGACAATCTTACCCGTGGGATTAACCACTTCAATTTCATAAACCTGATGGCGGGTGGTGCCATATTTTACAGCACGGTTGCCGCCAGCATTAGTAGCGATATTGCCGCCAATAAAGCAGGAATCACCGCTGCAGGGGTCGCCAGCGTAGAAAAGACCCCTTTCCTCGACAGCAGCCTGCAAATCAGAGGTACGCACACCGGGCTCAACCACAGCATACATAGCCTCCTCGTTGATTTCGAGGATTTTATTCATCTTTTCTAGGGACAGCACAATGCCGCCATAAACAGTGACAGCACCGCACACAAGACCAGTGCCTGCTCCACGGGGAACAACGGGAAAATGCTCTGCATTAGCCAGGGCTACAACGGCAGCTACCTGCTCTGTGGTCTCGGCAAATACTACTGCCTCAGGCAGGTGATGAAAGGCAGGATCAGTAACCTCATCATGCGCATAGGGCTGCATTTTTTCAACATCTGTCAGAACATTCGCTGCGCCAACAATGGCCTCCAGCTTAGCGAGAATGTCAGCATTAATTTTTGTATATTCCATTAGGTTAACCTCCACGGTTTAATTTTCATAGCACTATAAATCTTATTTTAGCATAACCACCTAGCTAAAGTAAAGAGCAAGAACATCTACGAAATATTTACATTTTGGTTAACAAAAAAACACAAACTATGATATAATAGGCTAAATAGTATTTTTATCTTTAGGTTATCTTCTAAAACCTGCCTTTTGTTAACAAAAAGCCTCGATTTTTCCTGAAAGGAGCACCCAAAATGCAAGCAAGCCCCACTAGCTACAGCGAATATAATGCTGGCACAGATGTGCATATCTGGCATCGTCTAGGTTCTCATGTGGTTGAGGGCGGAGTACGCTTTGCCGTTTGGGCTCCTGGGGCTGTTTCTGTCTGCGTTATTGGCCAGTTCAATACCTGGACAGGCACGGGGGCTTATCTTACGCCTGTAGGCTCTAGCGGTGTTTGGGAGGGCGTAGTTAAGGCTGCAGTCGAGGGTGATGCCTATAAGTATCGCATTAAAACCGATACGGGCGAAACCTTTGACAAGACGGACCCTGTCGCCTTCACCTGCCAAAAGCGCCCCGACACAGCCTCCATTGTCCATACTCTCAAGCATGAGTGGCGCGACAAGGAATGGTGCGAGGCTCGCAAGGCTAAGGATATGCTGGCTAGTCCCATGAATATTTACGAGGTGCATATAGGCTCCTGGCGCCAGCATGAGGACGGCAGCTTTTACACCTACACGGAGCTGGCAGATGAGCTTATTCCCTATGTGAAGGAGCTCAATTATACGCATATTGAGCTTCTGCCCGTCATGGAACATCCCTTGGATATGTCCTGGGGCTATCAGATTACGGGCTACTTTGCCGCTACTTCACGCTATGGCATGCCCGAACAGCTCATGGAATTCGTGGACCGCTGCCACGAGGCAGGTCTTGGCGTTATCTTAGACTGGGTGCCTGGTCATTTTTGTCGTGATGCCCACGGCTTAGGTCGCTTCAATGGTCATAAGCTGTATGAAATTGCCGACCATCCGGAATGGGGCACCTATAAATTTGACTTTGGTCGCAAGGAGGTTAAAAGCTTTTTATTATCCAGCGCCCTTTATTGGCTAGAGGAATACCACGCCGATGGTCTGCGGGTGGATGGTGTCACCAGCATGATTTACCTAAACTATGCTGTCAACAATCCTGCAGAAAAACGCTTTAACCCCGACGGTACCGAGGAAAACAAGGAGGCTACCGCTTTTTTAAGAGCCTTGGCTCATACCATCAGCCAATATGCTCCCGGCGTTATAAATATAGCTGAGGAAAGCACCGCCTGGCCCCTTATCACAGCCCCGCCTGAAATTGGTGGCTTGGGCTTTCATTTTAAGTGGGACATGGGCTGGATGAACGATACGCTCAATTATTTTAAGAGCGACTTTCCCTATCGCCCCTATAATCATAGGCTGCTGACCTTTTCCATGGTCTATAACTTTTCAGAGAATTTTATTCTCTCCCTCTCGCATGACGAGGTAGTTCACGGCAAGGCCTCCCTCATTGGCCGTATGCCTGGCGATTACTGGCGTCAATTTGCTAATTTGCGGCTTTTGGCAGCCTATCAACTGACGCATCCCGGTGGCAAGCTCAACTTTATGGGCGCAGAATTTGCTCAGTTCATTGAATGGCGTGATTACTCGGCCCTAGAATGGTTCCTGCCTGAGCAGCACCCACGCCACGCCCAGCACCGAGACTGTATCCGCGAGCTCAACCGCATTTATTTAAACAATCCGGCGCTTTGGCAGTATGACCACAGCTGGAAGGGCTTTGAGTGGATAGACTGCAACAATAATGAGCAGCGTATTTTAAGCTATTTACGCAAGAATGATAATGTCGAAGAATCTATTCTTGTAGTGCTCAATTTTGACATTCCTGCCTATTCCAATTATCGTGTAGGCGTGCCCCTGCCCGGTCAATGGCAGGAGCTCATCTCCACTGACTCCATGCTCTATGGCGGCAGCGGTGTGCATAACCCCGTCATCCTGAATACTGAGCCTGTCAAGTCTCACGGCAAGGATTATTCTCTTAATATTTCTGTTCCACCCCTGGGTGCAACAATTTTCAAGCATATAAAATCTATAAAACAAGGAGAACCCCCATCTATGTTCGTTAAGTTCTACAATAAAGAAATCTTCAAGACCCAATTTACCGAAAAGCTGCTTGAGGATTTCGCCAAATCCCCCAAGGAATGCACCAGCTTTGAAAAATACGAGGCTCTGGTACGCCTTATTACCTCTACGGTAGCTCCCGCTCGCTCTGAAACCATTCGCCGTCAATATGACAACTCACAGAAGAAGGTTTATTACTTCTCTATGGAGTTTCTCATCGGTCGCCTGCTGGAAAACTATCTCATTAACCTCGGCGTGCGCGATATCGTAGACGAAGGTCTGGCAGAGCTAGGTGTTAGCCTGGAGGATTTGTGCAAGCAGGAGCTTGACCCTGGTCTCGGCAACGGTGGCTTAGGTCGCCTGGCAGCCTGCTTCCTCGATTCTATGGCCTCTGAGGGTATTGCTGGTGTAGGCATTGGTCTACGCTACCAATTTGGTCTCTTTCGCCAAAGAATCAGAGATGGCTATCAAAAGGAGGATCCGGATGCCTGGCTAGACAACGAATATCCTTGGGAAAGCGTAAATCCGGAGGCCGCTGTTGAGGTTCGCTTTGGCGGCACCGTGGAACGCGAATGGCGTGAAGGCAGAACCTACTACAACCATGTAGGCTATCAGGCAGTCAAGGCTGTGCCCTATGATGTGCCCATTATTGGTCATAACGGCGACACTGTAAATATGCTGCACCTCTTCCGCGCAAGACCTATGCAGGAAAGCGTGGATATGGATGCCTTCAACCGTGGTGATTACGCCCAGGCCATGAAGGAGCGCTGCGATATTGAAGCCATCACCTGTATTCTCTACCCTGATGATTCCAGCGGCATTGGTCGCCGCCTGCGCCTGAAGCAAGAATACTTTATGGTGGCAGCTGGTATCCATAATATTATCCGCGAATACAAAAAGGTTTACCACGACGGTTGGGCAAAATTCCCAGAACGCATTTCTATTCATATCAACGACACCCATCCTACCCTGTGTATCCCTGAGCTCATGCGTGTGCTCATTGATGAAGAGGGCTTAGACTGGGATGAATCCTGGCGCATTACCCAGGCAACGATTTCCTTTACTAATCATACAGTACTGCCAGAGGCTCTGGAAAAATGGCCTGTTGACCTCTTCCGCACCCTGCTGCCGCGTATCTATATGATTGTTGAAGAAATCAATAAGCGCTACTGCGAGTCTATTCCAGCTTATGTACCAGACCGCCACGCCCTCTTAAAGGAAACAGCTATCATGCAGGATGGCGAGATCCGCATGGCTAACCTGTCCATTATCGGCAGCCATCATGTAAACGGTGTAGCTGCCCTCCATACAGATATTTTGAAGGCTAATGTCTTCAAGGGCTTCAACTACCTCTATCCGGAGCGCTTCTCCAATAAGACCAACGGTATTAGCCATAGACGCTTTTTGATTCAGGCTAACCCTGCGCTTACGAAGCTCATCAATGAAACCATTGGAACCAAGTGGATTACCGAGCCGCAAGCCCTGGAAGATCTGCTGTCACACGCAAACGATACTGCCCTTTTGGCGCGTATGCGTGAGATTAAGCACGAAAACAAGGAGCGCCTGGCTCAATACATCATGCGCCACAATAATATTGCGGTAGATCCCAATTCTATCTTTGATGTACAGGTTAAGCGTATTCATGCTTATAAACGCCAGCTGCTCAACGCTTTGAAGGTGCTGGACTTATATCACCAGATTAAGAATAATCCTAATCTTGAAATGCAGCCTGTAACCTTTATTTTCTCTGGCAAGGCAGCTCAGGGCTACGCCTTTGCTAAAGAGGTTATTAAGTTTATCAACAGCGTTGCCGACCTCGTCAATGCAGATACACAGGTTAATAGGTATATCAAGGTTATCTTCATTGAAAACTTCTGCGTTTCCAATGCGCAGCTTATTTATCCTGCTGCTGACATCAGCGAGCAAATTTCTACGGCTGGCAAGGAGGCCTCTGGCACCGGCAACATGAAGTTTATGATGAACGGTGCTGTTACCCTGGGCACCTTAGACGGAGCTAATGTCGAAATTCGCAACCTCGTAGGTGATGACAACATCCGCATTTTCGGCTTAAAGGCAGACGAGGCGCTGAGCCTGTCTCGCAATGGCGGCTATTATGCCCAAGACCAGCTGAAGCAGGATGCCCGCCTGCAAATTATGGCAGACGAGCTCATCAACGGCTTCTTTGCTAAGAGCGGCACTAATTTCTGGGGTATACACGATGCCCTGCTGCAGCAAAATGATGAATTCTTCGTGCTGAAGGACTTTGATGCCTACACCAGCACCTGGAGAGGCATGGTAAGAGATTACGCTAATGTTGAGCTGTGGAACAAGATGGCGCTCAACAATATTGCCCGCTCCGGCTTCTTCTCTAGTGACCGCACGATTCGCGAATATGCTCAGGAAATCTGGCACGCAATGCCGCAAAAATAAAAGCAACTAAAAATATATCATAATTAAGAAAGTAGGGAGATTTATGTTGAAAAAAGAATGTATCGCCATGCTTTTAGCAGGTGGACAAGGCAGTCGCTTGAACTCTTTGACAAAGAATATCGCTAAGCCGGCAGTTTCCTTCGGCGGGAAATATCGCATTATCGACTTCGGCCTTTCTAACTGTATCAACTCAGGTATCGACACTGTAGGCGTGTTAACCCAGTATCGTCCCCTAGTGCTGAACCACTACATTGGTACAGGTCAAGCCTGGGACCTGGATGTGTCTACAGGCGGCATTCATATCCTACCTCCCTATGCAACCGAGGAGGGCGGCTCCTGGTATGAGGGTACTGCGGATGCAATTTATCGTAATATCGATTTTATTGACAGCTATAACCCGGCTCATGTGCTAATTCTCTCCGGTGACCATCTTTATAAAATGAACTATAAGCTCATGCTCGCCGAGCATAAGGCTAAGAATGCTGATTTAACTGTTTCTGTTATCGAGGTGCCTTGGGAAGAGGCTAGCCGCTTTGGTATTATGTCTACTGATGCCGATGGCTACATCACCCGCTTTGCCGAAAAGCCTAAGAACCCTGAAAGCAACCTGGCCTCCATGGGTATTTACATCTTCTCCTGGCCCATCCTGAAGGCTGCCCTCATTGCTGACCATGAGGACGCTTCCTCTGACAAGGACTTTGGCAAGAACATCATTCCTCGCCTCTTAGGTGAGGGCAAACGCCTCTGCTCCTACCGCTTTGACAGCTATTGGAAGGATGTAGGCACCGTAGAAAGCTACTACGAGGCCCAAATGGAGCTGCTGCAGGAAAAACCGCCCTTCGATATTTTTGATGAAGACTGGCACATTTTCTCCAACTCTAACCTGTATCCGCCTCATCTCATTGGCGCTACCGGCAGTGTTAAGGGCAGCAGTCTGATTTGCAACGGCAGTATTGTCAACGGCACTGTAGAAAACTCTATTATCGGCTCTGGTGCTGTGATTGAGGAGGGTGCTGTGATTAAGGATTCTATTCTCCTGCCAGATTCCTATGTAGGCAAGAATTGTGTACTGAAACGGGCTATTGTAAATGAATTTACGCGTGTTAAGGCTGACTGCGTGGTTGACAGTGAAGAAATCACCTTAATCAGCAGCAATAGCGAATACGCAGAGAAGGGAGTGCACTAAGCTATGGATCGTACAATCGGCATTATTTTCGCAAACTATACTAATGATAAGCTTAAAAGTCTGGTTACTAAAAGAGCTATTGGCTCCATCCCCTTTGGTGGCCGTTATCGTCTGATTGACTTCCCCATGTCGAACATGGTTAATGCAGGCATTCGCTATTTGAGCGTTGTAACTCCCTATAACTATCGCTCTCTGATTGAGCATATCGGCGACGGTAAGAACTGGGGCATTGGCCGTAAGGCTGGTCATCTCTTTATCCTGCCTGGCAGTATGTATGGTATGCGCTCCGCCTATACTAAGTTTCTCTTAAGAGACTTGCTGCAAAACCGTGCCTTTGTTGAGCGCAGCGACAGCAGCTATGTCCTGTGCTCTGCGAGCGGCGTTATCTGTAACATGGACTGCAACGAGATTTTAGAATTCCACAAATCTCGCCCTGAGCCTGTAACTCTGGTATATAAGGAAAATGTCAAGCCGCAAAGCGGTATGTTCCTCACGATAGATGAAAACGGTCTTGTTACAGACATTAGCTATGGCGAAGAAAAAATGGCAAAGCTCTTCTTAGAGTACATCCTTATCGACAGAGAGTTCCTGCTGCAAATCATGGATTGGTACAAGCATTTAGACCACATGGATATTTTGGAAATCATCCGCGAAAACTTCGACAAGATTCCTACCAATGCTTATGCCTACAAGGGCTATGTACGCAGCATTAACTCCGTGCTCGACTATATGCGTGCCAGCATGGACCTGATGGAGCCTGCAGTACGCGAGGAGCTCTTCCACAACGAGCGCACCATTTATACCAATGTGCAGGATAAGGCACCTGCCCACTATACCCCCACCTCCGAGGTGAAGAATTCCTTCATCTCCGCTGGCACCATTATCAAGGGCAAGGTAGAAAACTGCATTATCTTTAGAAATGTTATCGTAGAAGAAGGTGCCGAGGTTAAGAACTGTATCCTCATGCAATATAGTAAGATTGGCAAGGATGCCATTGTTACCGATGCTATCTGCGATAAATATGTTAAAATTGGCGCTGGCCGTCACATCTGCGGTGAGCTGGAAAATCCTGTCCTCATCTCTAAGGACAAAGAAATCTAGGAGAACATTATATTATGGAAAACAAAATCAAAGTGCTTTTCGCTGGTTTCGAGGGTGAGCCCTTTATCAAAACCGGTGGCTTAGGCGACGTTATCGGCAGTCTTCCTGCTGCTTTAAATCAGGCTGGCTGCGAGGTGCGCGTCATTCTTCCCAAGCTGGCAGTCATCCCCGAAAAATACACCAGCCAAATGCGCTACATTACAGCCTACGGCGTACCCCTAGGCTGGAGAAGGCAGCATTGCGGCCTCTTTGCCCTAGAGCATAATGGGATTACCTTCTACTTTTTAGATAACGAATACTACTTTAAGCGTGACAGCGTTTATGGCTATAATGATGATGGTGAGCGTATAGCCTTCTTTGCTAAGGCAGTGTGTGAGTCCATCCAATACATCGAGCAGGCAGAAGGCTTTGCTCCGGATGTTCTGCACTGCCATGATTGGCATACTGCCCTGAGCCCCGTCTTCCTTCGTGAGCATTATAATCATCTGGACCTGTACAAACGCATTAAGACAGTCTTCACTATCCACAACCTGAAATTCCAAGGCCAATTCTCTGCGGATATGCTCTATGACGTGCTCGGCCTAGGCGGTACTCCTGCTGAGGCTCAGCTGCGCCAATGGAACCAAATCAATATGATGCAGGCAGCAGTTTTATACAGCGACTTTGTGACTACTGTTAGCCCCACCTACGCTGAGGAAATCTGCACTGCTGAATACGGCGAAGGCTTAAGCGGTCTCTTTAGCTCGATTCGCTATAAGCTTAAGGGTATTCTCAACGGTATTGATGTAGATAAGTATAATCCTGCAACCGACCCTGCGGTAGCAAGCCCCTTTACTGGCGCTAATTTAGAGCAAAAGGTTGAGAGCAAGCTGGCTCTGCAAAAGGAGCTGGGCCTAGAGGTTAACCCTGATGTTCCCTTGCTCTCCATTGTTAGCCGTCTCACCGACCAAAAGGGCCTGCAGCTGGTGGATTTGGTTATGCCCGGCCTGATGGACAGAAACACGCAGCTGGTTGTTTTAGGTCTGGGTGACACTCGCTATGAGGAAATGTTCAAATACTACGGCGGTGTGGAGCCGAGCCGTGTTGCTCCCATCATCACCTTTAACGATACTCTGGCGCGCAAGATTTATGCCGGCTCTGACCTCTTTATTATGCCCAGTCTCTTTGAACCCTGTGGCCTCTCGCAAATGATTGCTATGCGCTATGGCACGCTGCCCTTGGTGCGCAGGACTGGCGGCTTGGCAGATAGCGTGCGCTACCTCCATGACCATGGCGAGAACGCTACTGGCTTTGGCTTTGAAGACTTCACTGCTAACGCTCTCTGGGACACCATCGACACTGCCCTCTATGTTTACGAAAACGACCGCAGCCTTTGGAACAAGCTGGCCTATAACGCTATCTCTGAGGACTTTAGCTGGCACAGCTCCGCGCAAAGCTATCGCAGCCTGTACGAACAAATTTTATAAGTAAAAATGGCTTAGACAATAGATATACTGTCTAAGCCATTTTTTTAATGTTTGCTTTTCAAAGCCATCTAATAAAGTCGAACAACTCCATAAAATCTCATTATACCAGAAATCACAAAATGAGATAGTCATGCGGTTTTAGAGCTATTAAGCAGACACTATTTTAAATACGATAGTCCTTCATAAAGTTATAATAAATGCTAATGCACTCATAGAATTGCTCTAAGGGAATGTGCTCATTCGGCTGGTGCGCCTGACTAGATTCACCGGGGCCAATAATCACTACAGGTAAAT
>JAEDNJ010000229.1 GCA_016302525.1 Phascolarctobacterium sp.
ATCGCTTTCATCCAAAACGATATTGCTTACTATGCTGCAAACGGCACAGAAATGTTCAAGGATAAACAAGTTCCTAACCTGCAAGGTCTGTGCACCCTGTATCCTGAAACCGTACAAATCGTTACTCTGAAAAAGAGCGGCATTAAATCCGTTAAGGACTTCAAGGGCAAACGCATTGCTGTAGGCGCTGCTGGCTCTGGTACCGAGGCTAATGCTCGTCAAATTATGAACGCTTATGGCATTAAATATGAAGACTGCAAGGTTCAATACCTCTCCTTCGGCGAAGCTGCTGCTGCTTTAAAAGACGGCAATGTTGATGTAGGCTTCGTAACCGCTGGCTGGCCGACTGCTGCTATCCAAGAGCTGTCCACTCAACACGAGGTTGCTCTGGTTCCTGTAGATGATGCTGTAGCTGATGCTATGATTAAACAATATCCCTTCTATACCAAGGTTGTTGTAAAACAAGGCACCTATAAACTGCCTGCTGATGTAAAACAAGTTGCTGTTAAATGCATGCTGGCTGTAACCGATAAGATGGATGCAAAGACTGGTTATGATGTAACCAAGGCTCTGTACAGCAATCTGGATCGTATGAAAGCTGCTCATAAGGTTGCTTCCGTAATCACCAAACCTACCGCTAAAGACGGCATGTCCATTAAACTGAACGCTGGCGCTGAAAAATTCTTGGCTGAAAAATAAGACCAGGCTCTTGTAGGTCTCCTAAATGGGAGATTGAAAGGCTAAGATTACAGGCGTTCTAAGTTAGAGTAATCACAAGGACTAATTAGTATGTCGAAGCTTAAAGACCGGGGACCGGGATGCGCCGGCTTCCGGTCTTTTCTTTCACTCAAACAAATAGGTATCCTGGCAATGCTTTTTTGCGTTTGCTTGCATTTTTATGCTACCCGTATGGTCTTAGCTGTGCTGCCGGAGGAGGGCAAGCAGCCCTTTGTCTACAGCACGCATAAGGGCGATACCTGGCATATAAGTCTCACACATTCAGTAGAGCGAACGCTTTGGGAGGAATTCTTTAGGGTAGAGGGCATAGACAAAATGACTATGACACACACTACCTTTGAATCTCTGGGCTGGGGCTTTCCCTATGCTCCTGAGGATGGCAAGCTTACCCACCGCAAGGATGGGCGCTATGAGGTGGTTATGAATAGACCCTTTACCTCGGTGCCGCTGAGAATTTCGGTGCAGGCTATGCAGCATTTTCATCATGGCAAAACAGATTTAGATCTCTGTCAAATTTATGGGCAGGGGACTAAGCTGGATATTAAGGTTATGTATCGCTATCAGTATTGGTCAGCGGTATACTTTAAATAGTTTAATCTAGTTTTTTATGGAGGGAGGTAGCAAATTTGGCTGAAGAACAAAGACAAGAGCTTTCTGCTGAGGAAGTGATGCAAAAGTTCGACAAGGAATCAGATAAGCGCGAAATGGGTGGTATTTGGGGAAAGATTATCAATATCATCTGTATCGTATTTGCTGGCTTCCAGCTTTACACTGCTGCATTTGGTATTTTAGATGCAACGCTCCAGCGTTGTGTACATCTGGGGTTTGGTTTTGCCCTCATTTTTCTGCTGTATCCGGCAAGAAAATCCTGGTCTCGTACCTCTATGAACCCCTTAGATTTGCTTTTAGGAGCATTAGGCGTAGGCTCCTGTGCTTATCTTTATTTAAACTTTCACCAGCTGGTACTGCGTGCCGGCATGAATACCGAAACCGATATTTATGTTGCTATCGTCGGTGTTATTTTAGTATTTGAGGCTGCCCGTCGTGTAGTAGGCTGGCCTATGATTATTGTAGCTCTGTGCTTCATTATGTACGCTTTCTTTGGTCCTTATATGCCTAATCTGATTGCGCATCGTGGTGTTGATGTAGACGAGCTAATTTCTCACCTGTGGTATACTACTGAAGGTGTTTTTGGTACTCCTATGGGCGTATCTTCGACCTTCATTTACCTCTTTATTCTCTTTGGTTCTTATCTGGAAACTACTGGCTTAGGTAAGCTGTTCATTGACCTGGCTAATGCTATTGCCGGCTGGGCTGCTGGCGGTCCGGC
>JAEDNJ010000047.1 GCA_016302525.1 Phascolarctobacterium sp.
TGAGTAAGCTTAGAAATTCGATTGGCGAAATTTATAGTCTGGAGGCTCTGCAGGCGGAGCGCACTCTGTTAACTGCCCTGCATCCCTTAGCTAAGCTGATAGTGACGATGGGCTATATCCTAGTCCTCATGTCCTTTGGTAAATATGACCTGGCTGGGCTTTTAGCTATGCTTATCTATCCTCTGCTGGGCTTTCATTTGGGAAAGCTTTCCTGGCGTGAATGGTTGTGGCGGCTGCGTTTTGTGTTGCCAATAGTGGGGTTCGTAGGTATTGCGAACCCTTTTTTTGACAAGCAAAGTATCATGCTTGGCAGCATTTCTGTGCAAGCAGGTTTTCTTTCTTTTCTTACACTAATGTTAAAGGGTGTTCTGGCTGTGCTTGCCTCTTATCTCTTGATAGCTACGACGAGAATTGAGCAGCTTTGCTACGCTCTCAGGCTGCTCTGCTTACCGAGGCTCCTCGTTACGCTCTTTCTTTTTATCTATAGATACATCATTTTACTTTTAGAGGAAGCAGAAAGAATTTACCAAGCCTATGCATTGCGTGCTCCCCGTCAGCAGGGGCTGAGCATAAAGGTATGGGGCTCCCTGGTCGGACATTTTCTCCTACGCAGTGTCGATAGGGCGACAAGTCTGTATGCGGCTATGCTGCTGCGTGGCTACAGGGGAGAGTTCTATTACTGCGGGGAAGGTATTGCCTGGAAAAAACAGGACTGTCTCTTGGTGTTAGGCTTTTTTCTAGCTGTTTTGCTGATTAAATGCGCTTTAGACTTGGCGTAATTATACAAATCTTTTCTGACAAGATTTGCTCAGCTTTTTCATGATAAAATGCGTTGCAGGAGGATTCAGGCTATGAGCCATATACACATAGATATACAAAATCTTAGCTTTGGCTATAGAAAGAATCAGGAGGTGCTTAAGCATATTTTTCTGCGCGCTGGTGAGCATGAGTCCATTGGTATTATTGGCGCTAATGGGGCTGGCAAGTCTACACTGCTCAAGCTCCTTGTGGGCCTCGAACTGGGCTTTAGCGGCTCTATCAGGGTGGAGGATATACCCGTAGAGGCTAAGACCCTGCCCCTCATTCGCGAGAGAATTGGCTATGTCTTTCAGGACAGCGACAGTCAGCTCTTTACCTCTACTGCCTTTGATGACATTGCCTTTGGACCTCGAAACTATGGTCTGCCGGAGACAGAGGTGATAAAAAGGGTAGAGGCTTCCTTGACGGCAGTGGGAGCGTTACGCTTGCGTGATAAGCATATTCACGAAATGTCGGGCGGAGAAAAGAAGCTGGTTTCTATCGCTACGGCGCTGGCAATGAGCCCAGATATTCTCTTAATGGACGAGCCGACGGCTTCGCTTGACCCTAGAGGCAGAAGAAGGCTGATAGAGCTGTGCAAGAGCTTTCATCATCTAAAGCTCTTTACTTCTCATGATCTTGATTTTATCCTTGACACCTGCACGAGGGTAGTGCTGCTTTATGAGGGGGCAGTGGTAGCTGATGGTAAGGCTAGCGACATTCTTTACGATAAGCAGCTGTTAGAAAAATATGGCTTAGAGTTACCTTTATCAGCAGGAAAATAAGTACAAGTTTTTCTTGACTATTTAGCTTGTTATGATATAATTTACTGGTAAGTTAATATCCTAGCAGTAATGCGAAGGAAAGGCTAGGCGTAGGCGCCATACAGAGAATGCTGTCACGGCTGAAAACAGCAGGGTAGCACGACTAGCGAACCACCTTCAAACTGACGGCGGAAAGCTTAGGCAAGTATGCTGGTCCGTACTAGCGGCGTTAACGCTACCGAGTGGGCAATATATGCCAATGAGGGTGGAACCGCGGAATTCTCCGTCCCTAGTATGGGAGCGGAGTTTTTTTATTTTGTAAATTTATGCTGATTTAAGGTCTATCCCTTATGATAGACCACGAGCATTTAGGAGGAATTGAAATGATTAAGGTAACCTTAAAAGATGGCTCTGTAAAAGAGTTTGAGTCTGGCTTAAGTCTTTTAGAAATCGCTAAAAGCTTAAACCAAAAATTAGGCAAGCAAGCGTTATTGGCTGTAGTTGATGGTGTAAATAAGGATTTAAGCGATAAGCTGGACCATGATGCAGCTGTGGAATTTGTTACTCCCGATACCGCTGAGGGTCTGCACGCTATCCGTCATACCTGTGCTCATATCATGGCACAAGCAATTCAACATCTCTTCCCAGATGTTAAGTTTGCCATTGGTCCTGCTATCGCAAACGGCTTCTACTATGACTTAGACAGTGAGCACGTTTTCACTCCCGAAGACCTGCAGGCTATCGAAAAGGAAATGGCAAAAATCGTGAAGCAAAATATTCCCTTAGTACGTGCAGAAATTCCTCGTCAGGAAGCTCTGGATATGTTCGCTGCTAAGGACGAAAAATATAAGGTTGAGCTGATTACCGACCTGCCTGAGGATGCTGTTATCAGCACCTATACCCAAGGTGATTTCACCGACCTGTGCGCTGGTCCTCACTGCCCCTCTACTGGTCGTGTTAAGGCCTTCAAGCTGCAATCTATCGCTGGCGCTTATTGGCGTGGCAACGAAAAGAACAAAATGCTGCAACGTATTTACGGCACCGCCTTTGCTTCTAAGGAGGAGCTGGATGCTTATCTGCATATGCTGGAGGAGGCTGCTAAGCGTGACCACCGCAAGCTGGGCAAGGAGCTGGACATCTTTGCGCTGATGGAGGAGGGCCCTGGCTTCCCGTTCTTCCTGCCTAACGGTATGATTATCCGCAACACCCTGATTGACTACTGGCGCCAGGTACATAAACGCTATGGCTACGAAGAAATTAAGACCCCGATGATTTTGAACCGTGCTTTATGGGAGCGCTCTGGTCACTGGGATCACTACAAGGAAAATATGTATTTCACCGAGATTGACGAGATGGACTATGCTGTTAAGCCTATGAACTGCCCCGGTGGTATGCTGGTTTACAAGATTCATCCGCACTCCTATAAGGAGCTGCCTATCCGTGCTGGTGAGCTGGGCTTAGTACATCGCCATGAGCTGTCTGGCGCTCTGCACGGTCTCTTCCGTGTACGCTGCTTCACTCAGGATGATGCGCATATCTTTATGATGCCTAGCCAAATCCGCCAGGAGATTAAGAACGTTATCACTCTGTTTGACGAAGTTTATGCAACCTTCGGTCTTAAATACCATGCTGAGCTCTCTACTCGTCCGGAAAACTCCATCGGTGATGATGCTACTTGGGAATTAGCAACGGACGGCCTGCGCGATGCTTTAGAGGATTGCGGCTTAGAATACATTATTAACGAGGGCGACGGCGCTTTCTACGGTCCTAAGATTGACTTCCACCTGCAGGACTCCATTGGCCGTACCTGGCAATGTGGTACTATCCAATTGGATATGCAGCTGCCTGAGCGCTTTGACCTCACCTATACTGGCGAGGATGGCCTGAAACATCGTCCGGTTATGATTCACCGTGTTGTATATGGCTCCATTGAACGCTTTATCGGTATCCTGATTGAGCACTATGCTGGTGCTTTCCCGGCATGGCTGGCTCCCTGCCAGGTGCGTATCCTGAACATCACCGACAACCAAAAGGAATACGCTCATGCTATTGCTGAGAAGATGGATGCTCTGGGACTGCGTGTTTGGGTTGATGACCGCAACGAAAAGCTGGGCTACAAGATTCGCGAGGCTCAGGTTAAGAAGGTTCCCTATACTCTGGTTGTGGGCGATGCAGAAATGGAAAGCGGCAGTGTAAATGTTCGTAAACGCGGCGAGGGCGACAAGGGTGCAATGCCTGTTGATGAATTCATCGCTATGCTGCAAGCAGAAATCGCTGCTAAGAAATAATTGCACAATAGTGCTCTGAAAGGAAACAAGAATGAAAAAATTTGCTTTAATGGCTATGGGGATGCTGCTTGCAGCATCCACCTGCTACGCTGATGCTGAGATTGTTGTTAATGATGTTGATGCAGCTTATCTGCAAAAATATGTTATGGACAACTTCTACCAACAAAACACTCACTATACCCTGGAAAGCCGCACTGCTGAAAAGGTAACCTACTTTGTTTCTAAGCCTCTGGTGAAGAAGGATACCGTTTTAGGCAAGGCGCGTGAGGAGGTCATCTTTACCACCGTCCAAAAGGGTGATGATGTTGTTTTGGGCATTAAACATCACAGCATTAATAATTATCGTGATGGTAAGGTTGAGACTGTTAAGCTCAGTGATGATGTAGAGGACAAGGTTTTCCTGAACGAATATCGCTACTTCTTCAATGATAGCTACAGCTTTGGCTTTACTCCTAACACTAAGGCTAACAAGGAGGGCGTAGCTATCCTTAGCGTATACGGCTTTGGTCCTATGCATGATGCTGGTATTCAAAGCGGCTCTGTGATTACTGCTATTAATGGCGAGAGTGTTGTAGGTAAGCTGTACGAGGTGAAGTATGGCCTGCTTCCTGACCAATTCAGTGGTGCTCCTGTAACCTTCACCATCAAGAGCAAGAACTCAACTAAGGATTATACCCTGACTCCGACCGTGCGTGAGTCTAAGTATACCAAGATTAAAGAAGCTCGTGCTAAGGCTGCTCAAGAAAGAAAAGCGGGCAAGCGTGGTATTGAGTCCTGGCTAAAGCTGTAAAGCGAGAAAGGGGAAACAGAATATGAAACGAAGCGATAAGTTCCGTCAGGCCAACCGGGAGGCAGTAGCTACTGTACTGGCAACGGCAGCAGTCATCGTGTTTTGGTGTCTAGCTGGCTTCGGTTTGGCTGATAGCAGCATTACGATTTTACATACTCCGCTGTGGGTATGGGGTGGATGTGTAGGCACTTGGATTTTTGCTATAGGCGTGACCTTCTACCTTACGAAATACGTATTTGTTGATTTCAACCTGGATGATGACGAAGAGGAGGAGAAAAAATGACCAATATTTTTGCTCTTACTCCTGTAATTCTGTTCCTAGCCTTGCTTTTAGGCATTAGCGCTTATATTCAGCGTGCTTCTAAGGAAGAACGCAGCAAGGACTTTGCCAAGGATTATTTTATTGGCGGTCGTACTTTGGGCGGTTTCGTGCTGGCCATGACTACTGCTGCTACCTATTCTAGTGTATCCACCTTCGTTGGTGGCCCGGGCGTAGCCTGGAATATTGGCTACGGCTGGCTCTATATGGCGATGGTGCAGGTAGTAGTAATTTTCCTCGTATTAGGTGTTTTTGGCAAAAAGATTTCTATGGTAGCACGCAAGATTGATGCCGTAACGGTTATTGATGTGATCCGTGCGCGTTATCAGTCTAATCTCTTAGCCAATCTTTCTGCTATTGTTATTGTAGCCTTTTTCTGTTCTACCATGGTGGCGCAGTTTGTTGGTGCAGCGAAGCTCTTTGAGGCTGTTACAGGCTTTTCCTATGTCACTGGTTTATCTCTCTTTGGTCTGATTGTAGTGTTCTATACGACTATTGGCGGCTTTAAGGGCGTAGCTGTGACGGATGCAGCCTGTGCTATAGCTATGATTGTGGGTATCTGCCTGCTTTTAGGAGCAATGATGGAGGCAGGCGGCGGTTTCTTCAAAATCTCTGATTATCTGGCAGCTAATCGCCCCGATATGATGGAGCCTCTCAGCCGTGGCAAAATGCCCATATCCCTTTATATCAGCCAATGGCTCTTAGTAGGTGTTTGTACCCTGTCCTTGCCGCAATCAGTAGTGCGTGGCATTTCCTACAAGGATACGAAGGCTTTGCATAACGCTATGATTATTGGTACTGTGGTTATCGGTATTATGACCCTCTTGGCAACTACTATCGGCGTACTAAGCCGTGGCATTTTAACTGAACCTTTGTCTGCCTATGGCACCTACGACAATATTACGCCTATGACTATTGTCAAAACAATGTCTCCCTTCTGGGCTGGCGTAGTTATCATTGGACCTATTGCAGCAACTATTTCTACAGTATCTAGTCTGCTGTTGAGCTCTTCTTCTTCCATTGTTAAGGATGTTTATATGAACATCAAGGCAGAAAAGGGCGAAAGCCTTACTAACGATCAGATTCGCTGGTACAGCGTTGGCATTACCGTGCTTTTAGGCTTGTTTGTTTATACCATTGCCATTAAGCCGCCCTCTGTTATCTGGCAGATTAATATGTTTGCCTTTGGCGGTTTGGAGACAGCCTTCTTCTGTACACTGGTCTTTGGCCTTTTCTGGCACAAGGCTAACAAAACTGGCGCTCTCTTTGCCATGCTGGGCGGTGTAGCTGCATATTGCATTTCCATGGCTTTAAAGATTAGATTCATGGACCTGCACCAAATTACTATTGGCTTTGCAGCGAGCATTATCCTGTTCTTCATTGGCAATGCGCTAGGCGAGAGAAGTGATGAAAAAATGCTCAGAATCTTTTTCCCTGAGCATTATGATGAGGACTAGCTAAGCGTAAAACAATACCTCCTTTGACCAGTAAAGCTACAATTGCTTTTCATCGAAGGAGGTATTCTTTATCCTAGGTGTATCCAGAACAAAAAATAAATAAAACCGTAGGCTCAGAGGGGTCTGCGGTTTTTTGATACTTTAATACCCCCCCCCATTTTATTTTTACAACTTTATACTAATTTTAACTCCTTTATAGCTTGTAGAAAGTACAAAATAGTGGTATAATGTTAATGACTACTTAATTATGTAATGTTTGGCTCATAGGCTAGGCTAAGGTTCTTAGGCTTTTAGCTTGCAAAAAAAGAGCTGCTTTTGTCTAGCATTACTAATAAAATATGCGGAGAGTGATAATCTATGAAGGAGAATACTAAGGCTATTGATATTATGGGTAGGGAGCAGCTTTATAAGCCAGAGAAAAAGGACCTTATTCTCTCACATATAACCCAAGCCCTCTATGGCTACAACCTTACTGTAGACCTGTTAAGCGGTGCTTATACCCTGATTACAGGCACGGGCATGGAGCGTATTATTGATGAGTATAAAAAGCACGCTAATGTGAAGGAGCTGGAGACTTTTTTTCTGCAAATTGTGCACCCAGCTTATTGGCACAGATTTAAAACGCTGCTGGACTTTGAAGCTCTGCTCAACAACCCTTCGGCAAGGGGCTTGATTGGCTCCTTGGAGTATCCTGTCCTATATCCAGAAGCTACAGAATATGAATGGCATGAAATCAATGTCTTTGTAGACACAGAGGCTGATGGCAATCGCGTGGCCAATATTTTGGCCCGTGATGTTACCAAGGCTCATAACGAACAGGAAAAGAACGCCCAGGAGTTAAAGGCGGCCTTTTCCAATAATAAGATTTTATCAGAGCTTACACAGATGTTGTATAGCTATAATCTGACCTTGAATTTGCGTACTGGCAAATATAGTATGATTATCGGTACGGGCATGACGAAGTTCATGGGTATTTTTAAGGCTACAGATGATTATGAAACGGCTTATAAGAAAAAGCTGCAATACCTTGATAAAAGACACATTGCTGAGTTTGAGGCGCTCGCTAGCTTGTATGCCCTGCGTGCACGCGCTAATTCTTATGGTTTTATTGGTAGACTAGAGTACGGTGCCATTATTGAGGACGGAGAAGAGTGGCACGAGGTCAATGTTTTCATTAGTACCAATGAAAATGGTGAGCCCATTGCTAACATCCTTGGTAGAGATATTACGGAAATGCACAAGCGCCAAGAGCAGCGTGAGCACCAGCAGAGGGCTGCTGTAGCCCGTGACCAGCTGCTTTCTGGCATTACAAAAATGCTGTACAGCTTCAACCTGACGGTTAACCTCAACACCTGGCGTTATTCTCTCATTACAGGCACAGGCGAAGAAAAAACTGTGGCCATCATGCACACAACAGATGATTATGTTTTGTTGCACGCTAAAATGTCTATGCAGATTGCTGACGAGTACAAGACGGCTTTGAATAATTTAATTGGTATTCAGGCTTTAAAGAAAAATGCTCATGTTACTGGCTATGTTGGCAGTGCAACCGTCCGTGCTATTGTAGATGGTAAAGACGAATGGCATGAGGTCAATCTTTTTATGGGCACAAATGAGACAGGCGAGCCTGTGGCTAATATTCTGGGTCGTGATGTTACGGAGGCACATTTACAGGCAGAGGCTGTAGCACAGCTGGAAATTGCTAATCGTGCCAGCGCTGCGAAAACAGCCTTTCTCTTTAATATGAGCCATGATATTCGTACACCTATGAATGCAATCATTGGCTTTACAGAGCTTTTGGAAAAGAATTTGCAGAATGAGCTATTGGCCAAGAATTATCTCCATAAGATTAAAACTGCTAATGATTTTCTTTTGTCGCTGATTAACAACGTTTTGGAAATGGCTCGTATCGAAAGTGGTCGAGCTGAGCTTGAGGAAATCCCCTGCAATATTCTTGCGGTTCATGATTCAAGCTTTTCGCTTATGGAAACGCAGATTAAGGATAAGAATATCAGCTTTACTTACAATAAAGAGCTCATACACATGAATGTAGTTTGCGACAAGACCAAGATAAGAGAAATTTTCTTTAATCTTTTGAGTAATGCAGTGAAGTATACTCCTGAAGGCGGCAGAATAGTGCAGACTATTAAAGAGCTGCCTAGTGATAAGCCAGGTCACAGTGTTTACCAGAGCGTTCTGGAGGATACGGGTATTGGTATTTCTGAAGAGTTTTTGCCACACATCTTCGAAGAGTTTACGCGAGAACATTCATCTACAGAAAGCAAGATTCATGGTACTGGTTTAGGCATGCCCATTGTAAAGAAGCTAGTAGAGCTGATGAATGGTACTATCGATATAGAAAGCAAAAAGGGTGTAGGCACTAAGGTTATAATAACCTTAACACATCCTTGGGCTGATGAGCCGCTCGAAGAGCATCGTCAGGATACTGCCTTGCTGGATGCAGAAAGCTTCAAGGGCATGCGTATTTTGTTGGCAGAGGACAATGAGTTAAATTCTGAAATTGCTACGGCTATTTTGCATGAGGTAGGCTTTGAGGTTGATGTAGCCGAGGATGGAGAGCGTTGTCTGGCAATGCTGGAGAAGGCTCCAGTTCGTTACTACGATTTAATTCTTATGGATATTCAAATGCCGAAGATGGATGGTTATGAGACAACCAGAGCTATCCGTAGCCTAGCGGACAAGGAAAAGTCGAATATCATTATTCTGGCTGTAACTGCCAACGCCTTTGACGAGGACCGCAAAAACGCTCTCAAGGCGGGCATGAATGGTCATATTTCTAAGCCAATTGATGTTGCAGCATTAATTTCTACGCTGGCAGGCTTAGTCAAGTGATACACTAAATTAAATAAAGAAGGCACAGCCTCATCCTTGTGATTTAGCTGTGCCTTTCTTGTTTTAGTCATGTTTTCATTTAAGCTTAGCTAAAGCCAGTTTATACTCTTTACTAAGTTTAGCTAGAGCAGGCTGATGCTTTGAGCTATGTTTAACCCTATATTCTTATAGACAAGAATTTTGTTCAGAGCTAAGCTTAAAGAGATTAGGTTTATACTATGACTTATACTTAGCCTTATGAGCTTGTAGCTGAGCCTCTTGCTCTGCCTTTAGCTTAGCCAGAGCAGCCTTATGCTCTTGCTTGAGTCGTTCTAGCTCTGCTTTTTCTTTGGCTTTACGGGCAGACTCAGCCTGTTTTACTAAGGCCTTTTGGGTCTTTTGCTCTTGTTCAAGCTTAGCGAGCTGTGCCTTTTGCTTGGCTTCTTGTTCAGCCTTAGCCAGCTTTTGCTGCTCCTTTTCACTAAGCGGTTTTGGTTCTTTGCCGCTTAGCTCTGGGAAATATTGCTTAGGGATGGTTATGAAGGTATTTCCCGTAGCATAGGGGGCAAGGTCGTAGATTTGATAAACCAGCGTAAGGCTATCATCCTCGTTTAAAAGACATTCCTTAG
>JAEDNJ010000230.1 GCA_016302525.1 Phascolarctobacterium sp.
TCGGCAGATTCAGCTCCTAAGCGCTTGGCTAAAATGCCGATAGGATAGCGGTCTAGATGAACGCCATCATAAACACACTGCGTACAGCAGACAACCTTAACACCAGCTTGCAGCACCTTCTCTAGGGCAGGGAGCCAGTTGTTATCAGCATTAGGCACGCCACCAGCCCCATAGCCCTCTAAAATAAGACCCTTGTAACCTTTGTCCATGTAATAGTCGAGGATGTCACTAGGTAGGCCAGGAGTGATTTTAATTACTGCTACCTTGGGCTCTAGCTCGGTTTGCGCGTAAAAGCTGCCCTCACCATAGCCACCGCCGAGATAGCTCTGCCAGGTAAGCTTGCCGTCGGCGTATTTTGCTAAGGGCTCAGCATTGATACTCCAAAAGCCGTGCAGGTTTTCGGTGCACATCTTTTTCGCCCTCAGGCCGTGGATAACCACATCACCAAAGGCCAGGCACACACCCTTGACCTCACTCGTAGCTGTTAAAAAGCTGAGGTAAATATTATTCTTTGCATCCGTACCAGCCTCGCCCATGGTAAGCTGAGCCCCTGTCAGGACTACAGGCTTTTGGCAGTTATGCAGCATTTGGCTCAAGGCCGCTGCCGTATAGGCCATGGTATCCGTGCCATGCGTTACAACAAAACCATCATATTTAGCATAATGCTCCGCAAGGGCTGCGGCAATGCTTTGCCAGTGCTGGGGTGCCATATTGCTGCTGTCTAAATCCATGATTTGCAGGCAGTCAATCTCTGCTAGCTTGTCCAGTCCCGGCACCATGGCAGACATAGCCTGAGCGTCAAGACCAGGCACAAAGCCATCCTCAGAGGGAATACAGGCAATAGTTCCACCCGTACCGAGCATTAAAATCTTTTTCATAGAGCTAACCTCAGACAAGCCTTAAATCTTCACATCCAGGGAAGCGCATACGCCTACACCCTGAACACGGTTAATATTCTTGTAGTTAATGTTATCAACGGGCAGCAAAATTTTGGCTCTGATACCTAAAATAGTCTGCTCGATAAGCAGGGCTGCCTTACATTGATTTACCTTGTCGATAGGTCCGCTTACCTGAGCAGCACCGGCTCTGCTGCCATCACCAACGGAGATAATAGGCACGACCTTGGTAGCATCCGTTGTGCCTACGCCATATTTTTGCGTGAGCGTATTGATACCCTTATTGAGAGGCTCAGCAGCGACATTGACAACCGCACCTACGGCGCCGCCTTTAAAGATTTTGCCTAGAATACTGCTGGCTTGCACAGTCGCAACAGAGCTGCCCAGCACAAAGCCACAGGTTAACGCGATAATGATATTTCTGTATTTTTTCATAGTTAAGACCTCCTGTCTCATAGCTTTGTAATAAGTATAACATTTTTTTATTTAGGCTACTAGTGCAAAATCCAAAAAATTGACCTAGCTGTCGCTTATTTACACCAGCTGCTGTTTACATGAATAAGACAACAAAAAAATAATTATAGGTTAGACAACTTTAGCCTAGAGGAGCATAATAAAAAACTTGCGTTAAATGACAGCAAATGATATACTTATGCTGTACTTTTGTGATAGGAGTTTGATGGCAATGAAATTCTCTTTTCATAGATTAATGAGGGTAATGCTTGTGGCATTTTTGCTGATGTCAATACTGTGCTTTTCTGTTGCTCAGGCCGCTGAGCCCAATAGGAAGGTGAGAGTGGGCTGCTTTGAATTTCATAAATATCACGATATAGAGACTGTACAGGGGCAAAAGCTGGGCACTGGCTATGGCTTTGACTTTTTGCAACTTTTGCGCCGTCATTCGCATTTAGATTTTGAATATGTTGGCTATGATAAAAGCTGGCACGATATGCTGGAAATGCTCCGCAAGGGCGAAATTGATATGGTAACCTCTGCGACAAAAACGCCAGAGCGGGAAAGGGAATTTCTCTTCTCTCGTCCTATTGGCCAAAGCTACGGCATAATCTCTGTGCGTAAGGATGATGGGCGCTATGGCTTTAAGGATTATGCAAGCTTTAATGGTATGCTTTTGGGTGCCATT
>JAEDNJ010000048.1 GCA_016302525.1 Phascolarctobacterium sp.
GGCATACGCTAGAGCAAATACTAACTAAAAAGAAGGGTTAAGGTCGTTGGTTGACCTTGAGCATTGAATAAAGCAAAGAAAAAAGCACTCTAGTTTTCACTAGAGTGCATACTTTTTGCGTGGTGGGCGCTAACGGGATCGAACCGCTGACATTCTGCTTGTAAGGCAGACGCTCTCCCAGCTGAGCTAAGCGCCCGATATGATGTTTCAAGAACAGTATTATTATACTGCTGCTTAGCACTTTTGTCAAGCGCTATTGCTTATTTCTTTACATTTACAACAGGCTAATCCTTCACGGGAGCCTAGCAGTCCCGTTGTATGTGCAATTATTTCTTCGCATCCTCAATAGCTTGGTTAAGCTTGTCGGCAAAAGCACCGTTGTCAAAGGTGGCAAAGTAGTCTGCCGGAGTTTCTGCACGGCGAATCATTTTTACAGAGCCGTCCTCCTGCAGCAGCAGCTCAGCACTGCGCAGCTTACCGTTGTAGTTGTAGCCCATAGCAAAGCCGTGCGCACCAGCGTCATGGATGAAAAGATAATCGCCCATGTCAATCTTAGGCAGCATACGGTCCTTAGCAAACTTATCGCTGTTCTCGCAGAGACCGCCAGTAATGTCATACTTATGGTCGCAGGGCTCGTTCTCCTTGCCCAGCACGGTAATGTGATGGTAAGCATCATAAATTGCGGGGCGCATAAGGTTAGCTGCACAAGCATCACAGCCAATGTATTCCTTATAGGTGTGCTTTTGGTGAATAGCCTGAGTTACTAAGCCACCGTTAGGAGCCAGCATGAAACGGCCTAGCTCGGTGAAAATGCGTACATCATCCATGCCTGCAGGCACCAGAATTGCTTCATAAGCCTTGCGCACGCCTTCGCCGATAACCATGAGGTCGTTATCCTTTTGCTCAGGACGATAAGCCACGCCAACACCGCCAGACAGGTTGATAAAGGTAATGTGAGCGCCAGTCTCCTTCTTCAGGTCAACTGCTAATTGGAAGAGGATACCTGCCAGCTCAGGATAGTAATCGTTGGTAACAGTGTTAGAAGCCAGGAAAGCATGGATACCAAACTCCTTGACACCCTTAGCCATAAGAATCTTATAAGCATCGAATAATTGCTCTCTGGTCATGCCGTATTTAGCATCACCGGGGTTATCCATAATGTTGTTAGCAATGGCAAAATGTCCGCCAGGGTTGAAACGGCAGCAAATCGTTTCGGGAATAGCTGCCACCTTTTCTAAAAACTCAATATGAGTGAAGTCGTCCAGGTTGATGATTACGCCTTGCTTATAAGCTAATTGCATATCCTCAACAGGGGTAGCATTGGAGGAAAACATGATTTCATGGCCCTTGAAGCCAACAGCATCACTCATCAATAATTCTGTATAGGAAGAGCAGTCAGCACCGCAGCCCTCTTCTTTTAAAATTTGTAACAGATAAGGGTTAGGAGTTGCTTTAACTGCGAAATATTCTTTGAAGCCCTTATTCCAGGCAAAGGCCTTGTATAAGGTGCGAGCGGTACGGCGAATACCAGCCTCGTCATAAATATGGAATGGAGTAGGATATTCCTTTGCGATTTCTTCAATTTGTGCTTTAGTTACAAAAGGAACCTTCTTAGACATTGTATACACCCTCTCATTAAAATAAAATAAAAATAGTAGGAAAAACACCTTAACAGTCAAACTATACTAAAAATCAAAGTAAATGTCAAGGGGAATAATGGTAAACAGCCTTATCTAGGTAGACAAAAATAGCGCTTCAAGAGATGGAGTTGTGAAGAATATTGTATACAAGAAGGTGCTAACAAAGGAAAATTAATGAATTATTTAATATTGATAAGTATATCCTATTGAAAATTGCGTGCTTATGCTATAGAATAAATATAAAGCAAGCTTATTTTCAGGAGGATAAAGATGAACATTCAGCCCTATAAGTCCTTTTTAACTGTGGTGCAGTGTAAATCCTTTACGCTGGCTGCCAAGGCGCTTAATTTTTCGCAGCCTACGATTAGTAATCACATAGCCAATTTAGAAGAAACCTACGGGGTCACTCTTTTTGCGCGTGAAGGGAAAAATGTCTATCTAACTGAGGCGGGCAGCACCTTTGTGCCCATTGCCGAGAAGCTCGTTGCCAGCTTTGAAGCGGGGCTAGAGGAAATGAGAGCCCTGCAGGAAGAAGGAGACAGCCTGAGAATAGCCGTCTCTACGCAGTTTATCAACCTGTATTTAATGCACATCCTGAATAAGGTTAAGGAGCGCTTCCCTGATTTAGAAATAATTGTGGACCGCTGTATGACGATTCCCGACACGATTGAGGCCACCTTTAGCGCGAGAAAGTATGATTTTGCCTTTGTACACATTGATACCCAGCCTATGTATACGAAAAGGATTCATCTGTGGGAGCAAAAGCTGGTGTGGATAGTTGGTCAAAAGCTCTACGAGGAATATGGAGCTAGCAAGGATATTTATGCTTATCCCTTAATTGGCTATGGCAGCTTTACGGAATACTATCCCTTTTTGCGCAATGTTGTAGATCTGGACAGGTTTGCGACCAAGTTTTGCTTCAACGATTCAGAAAGTATCATTGAGGCTGTAAGGCAAAATTATGGTATTGCCGTTGTGCCCAGCATTAAAATCCAGCATTATAAGGCTTATGGAGACATTGTCGAGCTGCCAGAAAGCTATGCTGTGACCCTGCCTGTGAATGTGCTTTATGACCTCGAAATGAATATGACACCGCCCAAAAAGCTCTTTTTAGAGCTTTTGGCTGCCAATAAGGACTGCTAGGGCTTATATAGATAAGCAAATTTTATCGATTCTAAAAAAATAATAATTTTATTTTTTGCAGAGGGTAGTATACAATAATTATATCAATTCCAACTTTGCTTTAATATTTTAACAAGGCAAAGAAGGAAAATGATAAAATATTAATAATACTCTAAAGGAGAAAAAAGATGAGTAACGAAAACAAAACTCAAAAACGCAAACCCACCTTTTTAGAAGCCTTTCTACCTATTATTGCTATGCTGGTTATCCTAACCTATGGCAAGGGTGTCAAGGGCTACAACACTGAGCCCCTGCTGCTGTTGGTTGCTGGTGTGGCTGCAATTATCGCCTTCCGCGTAGGCGTAACCTGGGATGAAATCCAGGAAGAAATCACCCTCAAGATTGCTAAGGGTATGCCTGCAATTATGATTCTGGTTATCGTTGGTGCTATGGTTGGCACCTGGATGGCTTCTGGTACCATTCCCCTGATGATTTACTACGGCGTGCAAATGGTAAACCCCCAATGGATGCTCGTAACCTCCTTTTTGATTACTGCTGTTGTCTCTGTCGTAACTGGCACCTCCTGGGGCTCTGTAGCTACCATGGGCGTTGCTCTCATGGGCATTGCTTCTACCCTGGGCGTTTCTCTGCCTGCTACCGCTGGTGCTGTTGTAGCTGGCTCTTATTTTGGCGACAAGCTGTCTCCCTTATCTGATACAACCAACCTGGCGCCTATTGCTGCAGGCAGCGAGCTCTATGAGCACATTTATCATATGCTTTATACCACCGTTCCTGCAACCATCGTTTCCTTAATCATCTATGGCTTTGTAGGCAGCAGTGCAGATGTTACCGGTGGCGTAAACTCTGCCTCTGTATCGAAAATGCTGAGCCAATTAGACATGATGTATGACTGGAATATCCTGCTGGTTGTGCCTGTAATCGTCATTCTGGCCGGCTCCCTGATGAAGAAGCCCACCATCCCAGTAATGCTGCTCTCTACTGTTATTGCTGGCTTAGAGGCTCTGTTCATCCAAAACATTACCCTGAAAAACGTCTTAGCTTCTACCGTGGGCGGCTTCAAGATTACCATGATTACTGCAGAGGGCTTTAATGCTGCCCAGGCTGCTCCTGAAATCGTGAAGCTCTTAAATCGTGGCGGCATGGCTGGTATTATGGGTACTACCCTGTTAGTATTCTGCGCTTTCTGCTTTGCTGGCATTATGAGCAAGGCTGGCTGCCTGGATGTTGTGCTGGAAAAGATTTTAAGCGTTGCTAAATCTACTGGTGCTCTGGTATCCGCTACTGTTGGCTCTTGTATCGTTATGGCTCTGACCACTGGTAACTCCTACCTGTCTATTCTCGTGCCTGGCGAAATGTTCCGTGATGCGTACAAGGCGCGTGGTCTGGCCGCTAAGAATCTGTCTCGTACCCTGGAGGACTCTGGTACCGTATTCGTTCCCCTCGTTCCCTGGTCTGCAGCTGGCGCTTACATGACCTCCTGCCTCGGCGTAGAAACTCTGGACTATGCTCCCTGGGCAATTCTCTGCTATGCAGGCTACCTGATTGCTATCTTCTACGGCTATACCGGTATCGGCATTGCTAAGCTAGAAGAAAAAGATAATTAATAGGAGTCTTCAGATGATTAAACTAATTAAAAATGCGCAGGTTTATGCTCCCCAACCCTTGGGCTTAAAGGATGTCCTCGTGGTTGGCGACAAAATTTGCAGAATCGCAGACAAAATTGAAGGCTACGAAGGACTACCTGATGTTCAGGTTTATGACTTAGCTGGCAAAAAGCTGTTGCCTGGCTACATTGATATGCATGTTCATGTTACTGGTGGTGGCGGTGAGCAGGGCCCTGCTTCCCGTGTGCCGGAATCTCAGCTCAGCGTATTTTTGAAAAACGGCATTACTACCTGCGTAGGCCTTTTGGGTACAGATGGCATTACCCGCAGCATTGAAAACCTCGTGGCTAAGGCAAGAGCCTTGACCGAGGAGGGCATGACCGTTTATACCCTCACCAATAACTATGGCTTTCCTGCTACGACCGTAACTGGAAGTGTGGAAAAGGATATTGTTATGCTCACACCTATGATTGGCGTTAAGGTAGCAGCCTCTGACCACAGAAGCTCTAACCCCAGCGCTGAGGACTTAATCTCCTTAGGCGTACAGGCTCGCAGAGCTGGCCTTGTTAGCAACACTGCTGGTCTTGTTACTATTCACATGGGCAGCGGCAAGGGCAGACTGAATCCGCTGTTTGATGCTTTGGCTAAGAGCGATATTCCTATGAAAAACTTCCTGCCGACACATATGCTGCGCTGCCCCGAATTAATTGAGGATGGCGCCAAGCTGGTACGCATGGGCGGCTTTATCGACTGCACTGCTGGCTCTGATGAAAAGGATGTTTATACCAGCGCTGATAAGCTCTATGAGCTGCTGCACATGGAGGGCGTAACAACCGAAAATGTTACTATGTCCAGTGACGCCTTTGGAAGCCAGCCTAAATTCAACGACAAGGGCGAATGTATTGGCCTGACCTATGCTTCTCCTAAATACCTGCACAGAACTATTAAGCTGCTGGTAGAGAAGGGTATGGCCTTAGAGGAGGCTATCAAGCTGTTGACCTCTACCCCTGCTAAGCTGCTGGCTAAAGAGGGCGTAAAGGGCTGCGTTGCTGTTGGTGCTGATGCTGACCTCTTAGTTCTGGATGAAAACCTTGATATTGATAGTCTGTTTGCCAAGGGCAAGACTGCTATGTGGCAAAAGCAGCTGCTGATGAAGGGCAGATTTGAGGACTAAAGGATATATTGTCTTTTATATTTAAAAGGGGGACTGTAAAAACGCAGCTCCCCTTTTTACTTATGAAAAAAAGCTGAGCAAAATGACAAGCTCAGCGTTTTTTTATAAGTAAAAATAACTCATTTGTAGCAGCAAGCACACTTTTTACAACGAAATTTGTAACTACAGCTCAAAAGCTATTTGGATTTACAGTTCCTTAAAGTAGAGCTAGCCAAACGCTCTACCCTTACAGTTTACATATCAAAAGCAAAAACCAGAAAAATTGTATAAAAAATTACAGAAAATGTCAAAAAGAGGGTTACAAAGTGTAAAAAATTTAGTATAATATAAAGGCGCAAGGTCTGCATAAAAATTAAGGTGCTGTGCTTTGTCGCAACTTAGCGTTTAAGGCTGGTATAAGCATGAAAAAAACTAGTATCTGTGCTGTGGCCTTGATATTGCTGCAGGGCCTTTGGCTGAATGTAGGTCAGGCAGAAGCGAGCTCTACGCCGCAGCGCAGGTTTAAGACCTGGACAACAGGGACAATAGCGACAACAACAACGACAATAGAAGAAAAGCGTGCTCCTGTCGCTTTGGCTCAGCAGGCTCAGCCCGATTGGAAAAAGAATCTGGCGGCTAGTGCAGCCAAGAAACAGGCTGCTACTAACCAGCAAGCGCAGGAGGCTGCATGGAAAAAGAATTTGGCAGCTAGTGCGGCTAAAAAGCAGGCCGTAGCAAAGTCTCAAAGCCACAAGGAATCGCTCAAGGCTGCTGCGAAGGCTAAGCAGAAGAAAAATAAGCAGAAGCAAAAGGATAAGGCTAATAAGGCTAATAATATCACCGTGAAGGAGAAGGGGCGCGTCACCTATAGTGATGGCTGGCGCATGAAGGTGGCTCAGCAAAAGCTGCATAGGCTGGGCTATTTGTCCGAGGCTGCCACAGGCAAGCTCACCTCTGCTACCCAAAAGGCTTTGGAGAGGTTCCAAAAGGAGCAGCGCCTGAGCGTTACTGGCAAGCTGGACGATAAAACCTATCGCAAGCTGGAATGGGAGGTCTTTAGCAGGGATGGCATTAAGAACCTTTCCGGTGCTGCCGTGGTGAAGGAGGCTGCTAAGTACAAGGGCGTGCGCTATGTCTTTGGCGGCACGACACCCAAGGGCTTTGACTGCTCCGGCTATGTGCAGTATGTCTTTAAGCAGCTGCACGCCAAGGTCAGCCGAACTGCTGATACCCAGGCCTTGGAGGGCGTTTTCGTAACACAAAGACAGCTGAAGCCAGGCGATTTAGTTTTCTTTAGCACCTATGAGCCGGGGGCCTCTCATTGCGGCATTTATGCGGGCAATGGCAGGTTCTGGAACGCAACCTCATCTAAGGGAGTTATGCTCTGCGGCTTGCAGGAGGACTACTGGCGTAAAAGATATTATGGAGCCCGCCGTTTGTTAATCAGCAATGGCGAGCCAAGTATATAGAGGGGATTTGGAGGATAGTTATGATTAGAGAAAAGCGTAATAAAGAAAAGCTGGCGGCTTATTACAAAAAATTCATGGAGGACGGCATTGTGGACCCTAATGTTCACCCGTGGATTGCCGAATCCTGGCAACGCTGCCGCGCTATGAATCTGCCCCATGAGACTATGCCGAAAATTCATAAGCTGTCTCGTGCAGAAATCGTGGAACATCAAAAAACGCATGAATATGTAGTGAAGTTTGTAGATGGTCTGTATGAACAAAATAAACAGCATTTTAATGTGCATAACCTGAGCATGATTTTAGTGGATGAAAATGGTTATGTCATTAAAAACTATGCTTTGCCCTTTTTCCAAAGGGTAATAGAGGATATTCAGGGTATGCGCGTGCTGGAGGAGGATGTAGGCACCTCTAGCGTTAGTATTGCCCGTGAGCATAATACACCCTTTTTGATGTTTGGTCCGGAAATGTGGATCAAGGACTGTCATTCTGGTGATGCCTGCAGTACGCCTATCTGCATAAGCGGCAAAATGCGCTATATTATCGCCTTTTTCTCCTTGGACCAGAACGATTTGCCCTACGACCTTTTGGTTTCCCTGCTGCTGACCATGAAGTATTCCATTGAACAGCATTTAATGATGTTGGAGCGATGGAGCATTAACCAAATGCTCATGGAGCAGCTGCCCGTTTCTGTCTATTGGCTGGATAAGAATTCTAACATTAAATACTGCAATGAAAATGCCAAGAAACGCTTAGAGGGCAAGGAGCGCATGGAGGATGTCTTCCTGAACTATGAGCATATTCCTGTGAAGAAGGCGCTGCAGGGGATTCCTACCTATAGGAGAGAGATTACCTGGATTACGCAGGATAGAACCTATGAGGATGTGACAACCGTTATGCCCATTAAGGTGGGCTCTGATGTGGAAAGCGCCCTCATTATGACTATGTCTATAGAAGACCTGAAGACGACTATTGCCCATGCGACCGGCTATAGCAGCCGCTACAGCCTCTATAGCATGGTAGGCGAGACGACGGAGTTTTTGGCTTTGCAGCACAAGGCAAGCCGTATTGCCCGCACCGAGCACAACATTCTGCTGCAGGGTGAGCCGGGCACTGGCAAGCAGCGTCTGGCCCACGGTATTCATCAGGCGAGCCCTCGTGCGGCTGCTCCCCTGATTGCTGTACGCTGCACCAATGCTCCGCTGGCAGAGCTGGAAGAGGAATTCTTTGGCCATATGGAGGGCGACCAATTAGTAGCTGGCAAGCTGGAGCTGTGCATTGGTGGTACGCTGTTTTTAGATGAGGTAGAAAAGCTGCCTGTCGAGATGGGCGACCGTTTGGCGGATGCGCTGACCCGCGGCATTGTGCTCAAGGGCGGCAAGGAGGTACGCCGCTATAATGTACGTGTGATTGCTGCCTGCGACTCTAATTTGAAGCGCTTGGCGGACAAGGGCCTTTTCTCGGAGAAGCTGTATGAGGTAGTGCTGGACACTACTATGCGTGTGCCGCCCCTGCGTGAGCGTGTGCATGATATTGAGATTATTGCCAACCATATTCTGGCAGAGATGTCTGCTCAGCATAATCTGCCGGCAAAGCGTTTGTCTAAGGAGGCTGTAAGCCTGTTAATCAGCTGCAGCTGGCCTGGCAACATTAAGCAACTGCAGGGCGTTATTGAGCAGGCCTTCTTCCACACTCCGGGTAGCCTTATCGAAGCAGATAATATTAAGCTGCCTGGCGACAAAACTCTGGAAAAATCCTGGAAGTACGATAAGGAAGCCTTTATTGAGGCGTGGAAGTCTGCGGGCGGCAATATCAGTAAGCTGGCAGGTATGCTGGATGTAAGCCGTGTTACCTTGTATCGTTATTTGAAGAAATATGGTTTAGGACCTAAAAGCGAGGGATAAGATAGATGCGTTTAAGAAAAAAGCCTTGGATTGAGGAGGCTATGAAGGAGCTGCAGGACGAGTATGTCTTAATGCATAATCTGGAGCAGTACAAGGGGCATTGGCAGGAGCTGTTTCCCGGCAAGAGGCTGTGTCTTGAGATTGGCTGCGGCAAGGGCCGCTTTACCATTGGCATGGCAGAGCTCTTTCCAGAAAAGGCCTTTATCGGTATTGAAACTCAGCACGATATTGCTTATTATCCCGGCAAGATGGCGAAGGATAAAAAGCTCGACAATGTGCGTATTATCTGTGCGAATGCAGAAAATTTGCTGGCCTGGTTTGAGCCGGGCGAGATTAAGGAGCTTTTCCTTAATTTCAGCGACCCGTGGCCCAAGGCTAGACACGCTAAGCGCCGCTTAACGCACCGTAATTTCCTGAAGCTCTACAAGGAGCTGCTAGGTGAGGGTGGACATTTACGCTTTAAGACGGATAATCGCAGTCTCTTTGACTTTTCTGTGGAGGAGTTTAAGGAGTTTGGCCTAGAGATTATTGCTCTGAGCTACGATTTACATCATTCTGAATATGCTAATCCCGTACAAACTGAATATGAGCAGAAGTTCAGTGCCTTAGGCACGCCTATCAACTTCTGCGAGGTTGTTTTTTAGTAAAGAATTCGAGGCGCAATAATGGATAAAAGCTTTTGGATTTTTAGAAATCCTAAACAGGCGATTTTCTTTATTATGGCTTTGCTCATGGTTATAGGCGGCATCAATGTTTTTAGCGCCAGCTATGTTATGGCTAAGGATGCGTATGCTAATAGCTATCATTTTCTTATCCGCTATGTTATCTATGGCTGTGCAGGTCTAGGCGCT
>JAEDNJ010000049.1 GCA_016302525.1 Phascolarctobacterium sp.
AATAGTATAGGGGAGGCGTAGCTATGGCGAAGGCTAAATATCGTTTTGTTTGCCAAAGCTGTGGTTATGTAACTAGTAAGTGGATGGGTAAATGCCCAGAATGTGGCGCTTGGGATTCCTTGGTTGAGGAAGCCGAGGTTACTACCAAAAGCCGCAGCTATTTGCCCATAGAAGGGGCAGAAAAAATAAAACCCAAAACTATTGCCAGCGTTGCTCAGGTGAAGCTAGAGCGCCTCATAACTGGTATTCGTGAGTTTGACAGAGTTCTGGGCGGAGGTCTAGTGCCGGGGAGCCTGGTGCTGCTGGGCGGTACGCCGGGCATAGGCAAGTCCACCATGCTTTTAGATGCCGGCCTGCGCTACGGAGCCAAGGGGCTGAAGGTGCTCTATGTCAGCGGCGAGGAGTCAGAGGAGCAGACGGCTCTGCGGGCTGCTCGCTTGGGCACAAAAACAGATAATCTGCTCATCATGACAGCTACAGATTTAGATGCAATCTTGCTTGAGGCTCAGGTAGTACAGCCCAAGCTTCTCATCATTGATAGTATTCAGACTATGTATAATGCTGAGCTGCAGACGGCGGCTGGCAGTGTAGGTCAGGTGCGGGAGTGTACAGCTAAGCTGCTGCAGTTTGCCAAAACTACGGGCATTGCTGTGCTCTTAATTGGCCATGTCACGAAGGATGGCACGATTGCAGGCCCTCGACTCTTGGAGCACATGGTTGATGTGGTGCTGCAGTTTGAGGGCGACCGTTCCTATTCCTTCCGAGTTCTGCGTGCCTTAAAAAATCGTTTTGGCAGCACGAACGAGAGCGGCATTTTCTCGATGGAGGCAGGTGGCCTCCAGGAGATTGCTAATCCTGCTGGTCTCTTTTTAGAGGAACGCGAGCAGGCTGTGAGCGGCAGCGTTATTACAGCCTGCATGGAGGGCAATCGCCCGATTTTGACAGAAATTCAGGGTTTGGTGGCCCGTACTCCCTTTGGTATGCCTCGCAGAACAGCTGTTGGCTTTGACTATAATCGGGTCAATATGCTGATTGCAATTTTAGAAAGACATTTTGGTATTGATTTTGGCACCTCGGATGCCTATGTCAATGTAGTTGGTGGGATGAAGATTGCCGAGCCGGCGGCAGATTTAGCAGTGGCCGCTGCTCTGGTTTCAAGTGCGAGGAATTTGCCCATCCCTAAAAATATGCTGGTAATTGGCGAGGTGGGCCTAACTGGCGAGGTACGCAGGGTGAGCGCTGTCGAGCGCCGTATTCAGGATGCGCTGAATTTGGGCTTTACCAGCTTTGTTATCCCTAATAGCAGACTACAGCTAGAGCTGCCTGCGGGGATAAAAATCCTGCGCGTTAAGACAGTGGCCCAGGCCTTTCAGGCAATTTTTCCCAAGCGAGGCTAGAAAATGATTGGTATTGGCTGTGATATAATTGAAATTGCTCGCTTAGCAAAAGCCATCGAGAAGGAGCATTTTGTAGAGCGTGTTTATACAGAGCAGGAAATCGCCTATTGCTGCAGTCGCGGTAAGCAGGCGGCTGCTAGCTTTGCGGCTCGCTTTGCTGCCAAGGAGGCTGTGCTCAAGGCCTTTGGTACTGGGCTGCGAGGCGGCAAGCTGACGGAGATTGAGGTTGTCCTTGATGAGCTGGGCAAGCCAGCTGTTAAGCTTTATGGCTATCATAAGGACTTTGCAGAGAGGCTGGGAGTAAAAGAGATTCATTTGAGCCTTAGCCACAGTCAGGGCAATGCTGTGGCCTTTGTAACTATGGAATGATACTGTTAGAATTTAAGATAAGCCTAGATACTACTCATAGGGGAGGTTGAGGCTATGAAGCTTGTAACCGCAGCAGAAATGCGGGATATCGATAGATTGGCTAGTAATCAATATGGCATACCGGGAATTGTATTAATGGATCAGGCTGCCAAGGCCGTAGCAGATGTTGTTTTGCACACGAAGAATGCCTCAGGCAATCCTAAGGGAAGGGTTGTCATTTTTTGCGGCAAGGGCAATAATGGCGGCGATGGTCTGGGAGCTGCTCGCTATATTCTTAATGCTGGGCATGAGGTGCTAGTCTTTTTAGTACAGGCAGAGGTTGCTGGTTTGCAGGGCGATGCTGCTTTAGAGGCAGATATGCTGCTGCGCGCTGGCGTAGAAATAGTGAGCTTGAAAAACGAAAAGGATTTACAGCTGGCTGCTCAGGAGACTGCACAGGCAGCTGTGCTTGTTGATGCTATGCTGGGAACTGGCTTTACGGGCGAGCTCCGTGGTCTCTATAAGGAGGCTTGCAGGCTTATTAATAAGCTGGATAAGCCTGTCGTAGCCGTGGATATTCCCACGGGTGTGGATGCTGATTTCGGGCTTAGAGCTGAGGCTGCAATTAAGGCAGATGTGACGGTTACGATGGCTCTGCCTAAGCCGGGACTCTTGTTGTATCCGGGGAAGGAAAATGTTGGTGAGCTCATTGTAGCAGATATTGGTATGCCTAAGAGCTTGCTGGCTAATTGCCCTAGCGAGAAATACTTGCTAGACCGTGCTTTTGTTGCCAGCCTTGTGCCGGTACGGCGTCCTAATGCTCATAAAGGTGAGGCAGGGCGCGTGGTGGTGGCAGCTGGCAGTCCGGGCTTTACCGGGGCTGCGGCCCTGTGCTCCTTTGCGGCCGTGAAGGCAGGAGCTGGTCTGGTCAGCCTTTTAAGTCCGACGACCAGCTGTGAGGTGCTGCGCTCTAAGCTTACAGAGGTAATGGTGCACGGCTTACTAGAGAGGATGCCAGGCGTTTTAGGCGGGGCTGCTGTAGGAGAAATTTTGGAAAAAGCAGCGGCAGCAGATGTTTTAGCTATAGGGCCGGGCTTAGGAACAGCCCCAGCAACGCAGCAGGTGATTCTAGAGGTGTTGAAAAAGGCGGTTAAGCCTGTGGTTATCGATGCGGATGCTCTTACGGCTCTGCAGGGGCATATGGAGCTGCTGCCGCAAATGCAGGCACCCAAGGTGCTGACACCTCATCCTGGGGAGATGGCTCGCATTACGGGCATAGATATTGCCACTATTGATAGAGAAAGAGTAAATGTAGCCGCTCATTATGCCAAGGAGTGGAAGGCTGTAGTCGTTCTCAAAGGGGCACCGACAGTAATTGCCTGGCCCGATGGAGCGACCTACCTTAATCCTACTGGCTGTGAGGCTATGGCTACAGGTGGCAGTGGTGATGTGCTGACAGGAATTTTGGCAGCCTTCATTGCTGGTGGAATGGATGTTAACAGGGCGGCTCTGGCGGCAGTGTATCTGCATGGTCTTGCAGGTGAAATTGCCAGCGAGGGAGAAGTGGGACTGGCGGCTGGCGAAATTGCTTTAGCTCTGCCAAAAGCAAGAAAAGCCTTGTTTATTAATGAAGATATCCAGTTACCTATTTACAATAGCTCCTTAAAAGTGGTAAAATAAAATGTTATATAGATATGGAAAATAACATGGTTTATCTTCTTTGAGGTCTATTTTGAGGTGAAGTTCGTGCGTAGAATTTTTAATTTAGTTTTGACTATTGCTATACTATGCTTTGCTGTCGTGGCGCAGGCTGCTACGGTTACAGACGCAAGATGGGGCATACAAAGTGAAAATGTTTTGCGTTTTGTGATTGCTGTTGATAAGCCCGTTACCTATAATGTGAAGCTTGAAGGCACTTCCTTGCGTGTCCTGGTAAATGCAGATGTTGCAAATCAGGTTATGGGTACTAAGAGTGTGCGCAGCAGCCTGGCTGATAGCATGACTATGAAGCAGGAGGGCTCGCTGGCAGTTTTAGAGGTTCCCTTAAAGCAAAGTCTGTCTGCTGATAATTATAGGAGCTTTGTGCTCCGTCAGAGCATTCCAGGCAAGATACCCTATAGAATAGTTGTAGATTTAGATGGCAGTAAGGCTCTAGCTAAGCCTACTGTCAGCAATCAGCCTGTAAAGAAGCCAGCTAATAGCGGAGCGATTTGGGATGCTCCTAGTTCTGATTCTAGCAGTAGAGGCTCCTGGACCGACCGCTTTAAAAAGCCGGGCACTGTAGCGCCCAGACTAACTCCCTCTGAAAGAGTAAGGCTGAGCATAGAACAGGCTCGCAATGCGGCTAAGGTAAAGCAGCAGGAGCAGGAGGCGCCAGCAGCGGCTACGACTGAGCCAGCTGCGCCTAAAAATACTGTTGAGCCAGCTGCGCCTAAGACTGGTGCTGAACAAAGCACTGCCCCTGCCCAGTCTGAAATTAAGACTGCACAAGCTGGGGCAGCAGTAGTTGTTGCGAAGCAGGTAACGCAGGTGCCTAAGGAGACGACAACAGCTGTTAAGGCCAATAACAAAGCTGCTGTTCAAAATACAACGACACAGGGCGATTTAAAGCGTATTTTAAATGCTAAGCGCGAGGCTCGTCGAAGAGCAGCGGCTGAGATGGCAGATAAGGATAAGAAAAAGAAGGATAAGGATGATGACCTAAAGGTTATTAAGGGCTCAGGAAAATACAAGATTAGTGGTGGCCTTAAGGACAAGGTTATTACCCTTGATGCTGGCCATGGCGGCAGTGATCCGGGAGCAATTGGCCTGGGCGGTACGATGGAGAAGAATCTGACCCTGGCTATTGCTAAAAAAACGGCTGCCCTTTTAAATAAGGCTGGTGCTAAGGTGCGTATGACCCGTACTACTGATAAGGATGTAGAGGGACCCTATGCCTCGGACAAGGAGGAGCTGCAGGCGCGCGTTAATGTGGCCGAGAAGCATAATTCTGATCTGTTTATCAGCATTCACATTAATTCTTCGGTGAATAGGGACATCAGAGGTGTTTCCAGCTATTATTATCCGAAGAGCAGTCATGATGCTCGCCTTGCCAAAGCCGTCCAACGCAGGCTGGTTACTAGCACGGGCATGAACGATTTGTCGGTGCGCGAGGCTGGCTTCTATGTTATTAAACGCAGTACCATGCCCGCAGCCCTTTTAGAGCTGGGCTTCATTAGTAATAGAAAAGAAGAGACCATAATGCGGACAAACAGCTATCAGGAAAAGGCTGCACAGGCAATTTATAATGGTATTAAACAATATTTTGGTTAAGGTAAGGGGGAAGAAAAATGCGTAAGCTGATAACCTTATTGACCCTGCTTTGCTGCTTGATTTTTGCTGCTGGCTGCTTTAATAGTGATAAGCCGGTTCCCAATAAGCCTACTCAACCGGTGCAAACAAAGACTAAGCAAACTCTAGTAGTCTATCGCGCCTCTGCTGATGGCAGAGAGCTATTGTTGCCAGAAACCATTGTTATGGAGGACAATGGCAAACCAGCTATAGAAAATGCTCTCACGGCCTTGGTTGCGACTAAGCCCCAGGAGGCCAAATATGCGGATGTCATTCCCATTGGCACAAGGGTGCTGAGCCTGAAGTTGGACAAGGGCACGGCCTATGCTGATTTTAGCAAGGAGCTGTTAAAGAAGGAGCAGGGCTCCTATGAGCAGATGATGGCTGTTTATGCTATCGTTAACACCTTAACAGAATATACAGAGGTAAAAAGAGTGCAGATTCTTGTGGAAGGGGACAAGGTTGTGAGTGGGCATCTTGATTTAGAGGAGCCCATTGTGCGCAATACTACCCTTCTACCGAAAAAATAAGGATATTTGTGTCATTAAGCAGTAACGATTTCGCTACTGCTTTTTGAGGTTATAGCAGAGAGCTTTTTAGGCTAGGCAAATGGTGTAGAAATTATCACTAAGCTTGGCATAGAGAGGTAAGACAGGAGTAAGATATGGAGCTATATTTAGAGGATAGCCAGGCTACAGAACGACTAGGTCGCATAATTGGCAGCAAAGTCGCTGAGGGAGATGTTATCTGCCTGACTGGCGATTTGGGAGCAGGAAAAACCCTGCTGTCACAGGGCGTGGCAGCTGCTCTTGGAGTGGCACCGGAGGATGTAACGAGCCCGACATTTACTATTATGAACATCTACGAAGGAAGAGCTTTGGAAATTCATCATTTTGACCTTTATAGACTAAATCGCCCCGAAGAACTAGAAGACATTGGCTTTGATGAATATTGCGGCGGCGAGGGAGTGACGCTCATTGAGTGGGCAGAGCTCTTTCCTGAGCAGCTGCCAGAGGAATATTTGCAGATTACCCTTTTACATGAGGGCGAGGGCCGCAGGGCCCTGCTCGAGGCTAAGGGGGTAAGGGCTGCAGAGCTTTTACAGGAGGTGGAAGCAGCATGCTGACACTAGCAATTGACACAGCAACCAAGGTTTGCAGCATTGCCTTATGCCGTGACCAGGAGGTGCTGGCAGAATATAGTATTAATATGGGCATGACCCATTCGGAGGGTCTGTTACCCCAGATTGAGCAGCTTTTAAACCGCTGCAAGGTAGAAAAAAAGAGCATTGAGCTTTTAGCAGTGAGCATGGGGCCTGGCTCCTTTACAGGTCTACGTATTGGTCTGGCTACGGCTGAGGCGATGGCCTATAGCTGGCACTGCTGCCTGCACGGCGTAGATACCCTTGAAGCCTTAGCCTATAATATTCCCTTAGAGGGAATTTTGTTGTCACCGGTGCTGGATGCGCAAAAGGGCAATTATTATCAGGCTCTCTATAAATGGGAGGCTGGTCAGCTTATTAAGCTGGCATCAGTTGAGGTAGTAAGCAAGGACCGCCTGCTGGAAAAGATTAAGGAGCAAGCAATGCCCACGCTTTTGTTGGGTGAATGTAATAAGCTGGCTAAGCTGGAGCTGCCAGCTAATGTTAAGCTCGCTCCTGCTGCCTTGCGTATGCCTAAGGGGTCCTCTGTGGCTTTAGCGGCTGCAGTAGGCTTTGACCCAGAGCAGGATAAGAAAATTTTTGGCCTAGAGCCTTATTATATTCGTAGATCAGAGGCAGAGGAACTGTGGGAACAAAGACAGAAGCAATAGCTTTCAGGGCCATGGAGGCCAAGGATTTAGAGGCTGTTGCTTGTTTAGAGCAGGAGGCCTTTCCCGATGCCTGGAATACCAAAATGCTGCAGGACGAGCTGGAAAATTCCTTAACAACTTATATTGTTATGGAAAAGGACCAGCAGCTTGTAGGCTATGCCGGCTTTTGGCTGGTAGCTGGCGAAGCGCAGATAACCCGTGTAGCTGTGCAGTTGGCTCAGCGTGGACAGGGCTTGGGCAATGCGCTAACAGCTGCTTTATTAAGCAAGGCCTGGGAGCTGGGAGCAGAGGCTGTTACGCTAGAGGTGAGAGAGCATAATGTGGCAGCACAAAAGGCCTATTTGCGCAATGGCTTTGTGTCTCATGGCGTGCGGCCCCACTATTATGAGGATACCCACGAGGGTGCTGTCATCATGTGGGTATATAAGAAATAAGCGGAGCTTGCTTCGTTTAGGAATCAGGTGGAGAATATGGAGCAGAAGAAAAAGGATGTCTATATCCTAGGTATAGAAAGCAGCTGTGATGAAACTGCTGCTTCTGTTGTCAAGAATGGTCGTGAGGTACTAAGCAATATTATTTCCTCACAAATTGTCATTCATCGTAAATTTGGTGGCGTAGTGCCGGAAATTGCTTCGCGTAAGCATATTGAAAACATTATGCCTGTTATAGACGAGGCTTTAACTCAGGCGAAGGTGACCTTGGAGCAAATTGATGCCGTGGCTGTAACCTATGGACCGGGGCTGGTGGGAGCACTGCTGGTAGGCCTTTCGGCTGCAAAATCCCTGGCCTGGGCTACGAATAAGCCCTTGATTGGTGTCAATCACCTGGAAGGTCATGTGTTTGCTAATTTCCTGGCAGATAAGGAGCTGGAGCCTCCCTTTATGGCACTGGTCGTTAGTGGTGGGCATACAGCCCTACTAAAGGTTACAGATTATAATACCTTTGCAATGCTGGGACAGACGCGTGATGATGCAGCTGGTGAAGCCTTTGATAAGATTGCCAGAGTTATGGGCTTACCCTATCCAGGTGGCCCTGAAATTGAGGCCCTAGCTGAGGGCGGAGACCCCTTAGCCATTACCTTTCCTGTGGCTAAGCTGGATAAGCCCTATGAATTTAGCTTTAGCGGTTTAAAGTCTGCTGTTATTAATTATTTACATAACAACGAGCAGGCAGGTCGCGAGGTGAACCGCAGTGATGTAGCTGCCTCCTTCCAGCATACGGTGGTGGAGTCGCTGGTGCGTAAGGCTGTGCAGGCTATGAAGGATACGGGCTATAAGAAGATTGTTTTGGCTGGTGGTGTATCTGCGAACAAGACCTTACAAAGGGATTTGGCAGCTGCTATGCAAAAAATAGGCTGTGAGCTGGTTCATCCTACGAAAATATTATGCACTGATAATGCTGTAATGATTGCCTGCCGTGGCTATTTTATGTATCAGGCTGGTATAGAAAGTCCACTGGATTTGAACGCTGTTCCATCCCTCAAGCTGGGGTAAACGTGTGTATAACTACGGGCTTAGCCTGTGGATTGTGTGGATAACTTTGAGGAAAACTTCAATTTAAGCACAAAATCCACAGCTTTTCTTGTGGAAAACTGTGGATAAAGCTGGGTATGAAGTCTTTGTCACTGTGGAAATGTATTGTTTTAAATGAAGGGGCAAACATGTTGAATAATTTAACTGCTGAACAGAAAAATATTTTACAAATCATGCAGCCTGTTCTTGGCTTAGCAGCAGATATTGCGCATGCAGTAGTTACGATTTATATTCCTCATGTGGATAAAAAATGGCTGACTATTTATCAGCAGGAGCAGCCGCGAACTCATGTCGGCAGCTCCCAGCCAGATTTGACAGGGCGCAATGTTCGCGTTATTGAGGAACCGATTATTAATAGATGTTTAAATAGAAGCATACCTGTTATGGGCAAAAGGGAGTTAAATCTAGGCTCCTTTAGTAGCTTTAGGGTCTATCCCTTGCAGGATTCTCGTGGAAAATGCTTTGGTGCTATCAGCTTTGACACCAGCATACCTGACGATATTATTATTCAGCAGGCCTTAGAGCTGTTGCTGAATATGAAGGCTTCCGTGGCAGATAATGAGCAATATGGGCGCTTGCAGCCAGCTGATGGTATTATGATTGTCGACGATCATAAAATGGTTGTAGCGGCCAATAATCAGGCACGCCATATTTTCCAGACGATAGATGTTCCTGACCTTGTAGGCAGACATACCAATCATATGGCCATTAACTGGCCGCTTGTTGGTATGGTTATGGACACCGGCATAGCAGAGAGCAAGGAGCTCATGTTCCGTGGGCTTTTGCTTTCGATTCGTGTTTTGCCTGTAGTTGCCAAGCCTAAGGGTGGCTGGGCTATCGTTATATTGCAGGATGTGACAGAGCTAAGGAAAAAGGACCAGGAGCTGCAGATAAAAACTGTGGTCATCAAGGAAATTCACCACAGAGTAAAAAATAATTTGCAGACCATAGCTAGCCTGCTGCGTATGCAGGCGCGACGTGCTCAAAGTCAGGAGACCAAGGATGTCCTAAGAGATTGTGTCGGTCGCGTCAACAGCATTGCTATAGTCCATGAATACCTGTCACAGCAGGATTCTGGCCTCATTGATGTGGATAAGGTTGCAAAGGAAATCTACAAGGCACTTATTTCCAGTATGCTTAGTCCTGATTTTAAGCTAGATGCGCATTTTTATGTGGAAAAAACTACGCTGCCCTCCGAAAAGGCTACAAGCGTTGCCTTGATTCTCAATGAGCTGCTGCAAAATGCTATTGAGCATGGCTTTGAGGGCAAGAACTCTGGCAGGCTAGATGTAAGCTTTAAGC
>JAEDNJ010000050.1 GCA_016302525.1 Phascolarctobacterium sp.
TTTCCCCAGCGTTTTCGGCAAGATAAGCATCTAAAAAGTCCTGCACAGTTTTGACGGCCAGCTTACCCTTGGCTGGGTCAATGTAGAGCGTGCCCTGCTCTGTACCAGCAAACCACTCTACAGGAAAGCCCTCTTTAGCACAAATGCTCTCCTGCATCCTAGCCAAAAGCTTGTCGGGCTCACAGCCTGTGATTACCCTATGGATCGGCTCAAACTCCTGCGCCTCATCCTGAATATTTTCAATTTCCACCAGCGCATAGCGAGCAGGATGCTTAGCCAGGTCCAGCTGAGGCTTATTTGCCTTCAGCTTTTCATAGCAGGCCTTAGCTGTAGCCAGGGAATGATTGCCATCGCCCACAGCCAGCACCACAGGATTTTGCCCCGCATACTTCGCTCGACAGCTAGCCTCATATTGAGCAAAGCAAGTATCCACAACAGCCTTTGCTTCTCCTTGAAGCAGCCAGCCAGCAATGTGCCCGCCACCACACATGAGCTCAAAATCATAAAGCTTAGGGCAGCTTTCCTTAAGCTTAGAGCAGGTGCCAAGCAGCTCATCCTCGGCATCATCACAAAAAATGATGATATGGGGCAATTCCAACAAGGCATTTTCACGAATAGCCACGCGCGGAGGAATCCGCTCAATAACGGTTTGCTCCGTAGCACGAATCGCACAATGCGCATCACGAGCATAATCGTACGCTTCTAAATCCAGTGCCCCTACCAGACCTCGACGCACAGCCCCATTTTGCAGCGTGCGTTCTACATAAACATAGCTGTCCTTGTACTCCTTGAGCAAACCCTTTTCAAGATAAGCCGCCATCTTAGAGTTGATAACAGGGATACGCTTTTCATAGCCAGGTGTTAAATAGCACTCTGGCAGAATCAATCTCAGCGTGCTAGGGTCGTCACCTACTTTAGTCTCCACCTCCTGCCAATAATCTGGCTGTGAGGTGAACTGGTCACAAGCAACGACAGCCCATTTTTCTATTTTTCCTGTCTGCGGCAGTAAAATATCTGCTGCTTGAAATATACTCATCTTTTCTCCTAGTTAACCCTTAATAAGCTGCGTTTATGCCTCGCAGTCAATCAGCTTCACATCCAGCACACCCTCTACGCCTTTAAGCTGCAACATGACATTGTTAGGAATATCGTCATCTACAGCAATTGCCATGATGTTCGTGTCAGATTTAGTCGTATTGCCCACAACCATACCGTTGATATTAATTTGTGCCGCGCCTAAGATAGTTGCCATCTGACCAATCATGTTTGGACGGTCGATATGCGGCACTAAGAGCAGAATGCCCTTCGGGGCAAAGTCTACATGGTATTCGTCAATGCGCACAATCTTCGCTACCTTGCCGTCAAAGAGGGTGCCCATAACAACATGCTCGCCCTTCTTACTCTTTACAATCAGCTTAATAGCAGTGCTGAAATAGCCTGCATGGTGAGACTTAACCTCACGCACATCAATATTGCGCTTTTTAGCCATCTCCGGAGCATTAATAAAGTTCACGCTGCCCAGCATATAAGGATTCAGGAAGCCCTTTAAGAGGGCAGTAGACAGAGCTGCGGTCTCTGTATCGGCTAGATCGCCCGTGTATTCAATATCAATTTGACCAACAGCACCCTCAGCTAAGAAAGCACCAATAGTACCCATGCGCTCAGCCAAACCAAAGTAGGGCTCAATAACCCTAGCCACCTCTTTAGAAATAGGATTCATATTCACAGCAGTCATAACCGGACGACCCAACAGGGCATCTACTACGCTGTGCGCGCCGTCAACAGCTACGCTCACCTGTGCCTCCTTGGTAGAAGCACCCAAATGCGGAGTTTGTACAACATTAGGCATGCCTAGGAAGGGGTTAGTATCGGCAGTAAGCGGCTCGTTGGGATAAACATCAATGGCAGCGCCAGCAATCTTGCCACTCTTGAGAGCAGCAGCCACAGCCTGGGCATCCATGCATTTGCCGCGGGCTACATTAATAAAGTACACGCCGTCCTTCATTTTAGCAATCGCCTCAGCGCTGATAATCTCATTCGTTTCCTTGGTATGAGGTGTATGAATCGTGATATAGTCAGATTTTTCCAGCAGGGTATCAAAATCTACGGGCTCTACACCTACTTGTTTAAAGCGTTCCTCTGTGATGTAGGGATCATAGCCGATAGTGGTCATTTCCATGGCCTGCATACGCTTAGCAACACGGCTGCCAATGCGGCCCACACCAATAATGCCCAAGGTCTTGCCCTGTAATTGAATACCGTCAAAGCTCTTGCGGTCCCACTTGCCCTCTTGAATGGATTGGTGTGCCTGTGGAATATGACGGGTAATTGCCAAAATCATTGCACAGGTATGCTCGGTAGCCGCAATAGTGTTGGATTCAGGAGTATTACAAACAACAATGCCTTGTGCAGTAGCAGTCGCAATATCAATATTGTCTACACCAACGCCAGCGCGGCCAATAACCTTTAGCTTCTTGCCAGCCTCAATCAAGCGCTTGCTGAAGCGGATTTGGCTTCTAGTTAAAATGCCGTCATAATCGCCAATAATCTTTACCAGCTCATCCTCAGGATAGTTGGGCAGCACATCAACAGTAAAGTGTTCCTCTAAAACCTTTACGCCAGCCGGGCTTACGTCATTACTTACAAACACCCGTAGTTTTTTTGTATCTTCCATAATATCTTCTCCTTAACCTCTAAAATATATGCTAAATTTCTTTCAACACAATTTCGCTCAGCTCACAGTTGCAAGCAAACCTTGCTTTCCTGCTCCTTTTGGTACTCGCGCATAAACTCTGCCAGGGCCTCACAGGCTTCTAGCGGCACGGCGTTATAGGTAGAAGCACGGCAGCCTCCTACCAGTCTGTGACCGCCAATACCTACAAAGCCTGCCGCCTTACCCTTCGCCACAAAGTCCTTCTCCAACTCTGGTGTAGCCAGGTTAAAGGTAATGTTCATCTTAGAGCGATATGCCTTTTCTGCATGCCCCTTGTAGAAGCCCTGGCTATTGTCAATTACATCATAAATAATTTTAGCCTTCGCCTCGTTCAGCTTGGCGATAGCATCAACGCCGCCCATTTTCTTAATCCACTTCAAAGTTTTATTAATCATGTAAATGCAAAAAACAGGGGGAGTGTTATACAGGGAATCATTATCTGCAAAGGTTTTATATTTCAGCATGGTGGGCAGGTTTTCTCTAGCAGTTGCCAGCAAAGCCTTCTTCACAATAACCAGCACTACGCCAGCAGGCGCCAAATTCTTCTGCGCTCCTGCATAAATCAAATCAAAATCAGCTACATTCACCCTGCGCGAAAGAATATCGCTGGACATATCGCAGATCACTGGCACCTCAAACTTAGGAAAGTCGGGCCATTCCGTCCCATAGATGGTATTGTTGCTGGTAATGTGTACATAGGAGGTATCCTCCTTGATGGTATATTCCTGAGGAATATAGCTGTGGTTTTTGTCTGCACTAGAAGCCGCTTCATAGGCCTCGCCAAAGAATTTCGCCTCCGCCATCGCCTTCTTGGACCAAACGCCCGTATTAATGTAGGCAGCACGGGTCTTGGTATGGAAGTTAGCAGCAGTCATTAAAAATTGTGTGCTGCCACCGCCTTGAATGAATAAAATCTCGTAATCCTCAGGAATTTCCATGAGCTCGCGCAGCAAAGTCTTGGTTTCCTGATGCAGCTTGTCATACTCTGGGCTGCGATGGCTCATCTCAATAATGCTCATACCCGTATCAGCATAATTAGTAAATTCTGCCTGCGCCTCCTCTAATACCTCCAGAGGCATAGCTGAGGGACCAGCGTTAAAATTATATGCTCTTTTCATATACTTCTCCTTATAAACAAAAATCCTCGTCCCAAAATTGGGACGAGGCTCATACTCGCGGTGCCACCCAAATTGCCAGCACAAAATATGTGCTAGCCAGCTTTTTACGCTATAGCGGGCGTTCCCGTTGAATTCATCACTCACAGCTCCAGAGCGGAACCCTGTGCTAAGCTACTGGCTCACATCCTCCGCCAGCTTTCTGTAAGCATCACACTCAGCTTCTCCTTCATAGCCTTACACTATTAAAATAGATATACAAACAGTATATCACTTAACATAATTATGTCAAGTACCTTTCTTATGTATACACAATGTACATTTATGAGCAAGCTTGCAGCTAATGCAAAACACAGCCTTAGCCCAATCTGTACTTAAAGTCCTCGTAGCCAAAGCTTCTGACTAGCTCCACAGTACCATCAGAGCGCAAAACGCGAATTGCAGGCAGGGACATATCATTATATGTACATATTAAATATCTTGTCAGCTAATACCAAACACAGCCTTAGCCTAGCCTATACTTAAAGTCCTCGTAGCCAAAGCTTCTGACTAGCTCCACAGTGCCATCAGAGCGCAAGACGCGAATTGCAGGCAGGGGCATACCATTGAAGGTATTAGCCTTGACAATAGAATAGATAGCCATATCCTCAATGATTAGCTTATCGCCTACCTCAATAGGCTCATCAAACTGATAATCACCAATGACATCTCCGGCCAGACAGGTCATGGAAGACAGGCGATAAACATAGGGGTGCTCTGGCTTAAAGCCCGGCAGCAGAGCATTGCCCTCAGGCACATCATAGCCCTTAAAAATGGGCGGCCTATAGGGCTCCTCAATGACATCCGAGAAATGACAGGCAGCAGAGGTATCCAAAATGAGAATATCCAGGCCATTATGCACCTTGTCCATAACCTCGGTCACGACAAAGCCAGATTTCAGCACTACTCCCTCGCCCGGCTCCAAATAAACCTGCAGCTTGTAGGTATCTTGAATATATTGCAGCAGCTTAATTAAGCGCTCTACATCATAGCCATCCTGAGCAATGTGGTGTCCACCACCCAGGTTCAGCCATTTCAGCTGAGCAAAATACTTGCCAAATTTTTCCTCAAAGGCCTTAAAGGTCACCAGCAGGTCATCTACCGGCTGCTCACAGAGGGTGTGCATATGCAGGCCCTCCACCTCAGGTGGTAGCTGCTCCGGCATATCCTCTAAGCGAATACCTAAACGCGAGCCAGGAGCGCAGGGGTCATAAATCGCGTGCGCTGCTGACTGGGTGGAGCACTCAGGGTTAATACGCAGACCAATGCTCACGCCTCTACACAAATCCTTATGCTTATGAAACTGCGCCCAGGAATTGAAAACAATATGGTCACACATTTTCACCAGCTCCACCATGTCCTCATGGCGATAGGCTGGCTCAAAAACATGGTTTTCTAGCTTTTTCGTAGGCTCAGCAGCGTGAAATTCTTCGTGAGCCAGGCGTGCCTCGTAGAGCCCACTAGCCACCGTACCCCATAAATACTTAGCAATTACGGGATACAGGGCTGTTGTAGAAAAGCATTTCTGTGCCAGCAAAACCTTGGCTCCACTAGCATCCTGGATGTGCTTTAAGCGCTCTAAATTAACGATTAAGTTTTCCTCATCCAAAACATAGCTCGGGGTGGGAATGGCTTTGAGAATGTTTTCTTTTGCTTGGGAAATATTATAAAACTTCATCTATAGCCAGCTTACCACTCAACTAAAACAGGATTTTCCTCTACTACCCAGGGCAGGCCAAACTCGTTCAGCATATCCATGAATACATCAGGATCCAGCTCCTCCAGATTATAAACGCCAGGCTTATTCCACACGCCAGTTGCTACTAGAGCAGCGCCAATCATGGCAGGCACGCCCGTGGTGTAGCTGATAGCTTGAGAGCCAACCTCTTTATATGCCTCCTGATGGTCACAGATATTATAGATATAAATAGATTTCTTCTTGCCATCCTTGTAGCCAGTGAAAATGCAGCCAATGTTAGTTTTGCCCACAGTTCTAGGACCTAAGGTAGAAGGATCCGGCATTAAAGCCTTTAAGAATTGCAGCGGCACAATTTCCTTGCCTTCATACATGATGGGCTTAGTAGAGAGCAGACCAACATTTTCTAAGCACTTCATATGGGTCAGATAGCTTTGGCCAAAGGTCATGAAGAAGCGACAGCGTTTCAGACCAGGCACATTCTTAACGATGGATTCCATTTCCTCGTGGTGCATGAGGTACATATCCTTCTTGCCTACGCCAGCAAAATCATACTCTCTCTTGTAGGAAACTGCAGGAATGGGAATCCACTTGCCCTCTTCCCAATAGTCAGCGCGGTTAGAAACCTCGCGCAGGTTCAGCTCTACATTAAAGTTAGTAGCAAAGGGCAGGCCATGGTCGCCGCCGTTGCAGTCTAGGATATCAATATCTTCAATAACATCAAAGTAATGCTTCATAGCATAGGCGGTGAAAACACTGGTTACACCGGGATCGAAGCCAGAGCCCAGCAGTCCCACAATGCCAGCCTTTTGGAATTTTTCCTGAAAAGCCCATTGGAAGGGGAAGTCACAGAAGGAAACAATACCAGTTTCTGCATAGCGCTTTTCAGCATAAGCCTTCCATACCGGGTCATCAGTATCCTCGGGCTCGTAGGCAGCAGTGTCAACATAGTGTACCTTGCACTCTACGCAGGCTTCCATGATTACCAGATTATGGAAGGCCATACCTAAATGCAGGCAAACATCAGGCTGGAAGCTCTTCATCAAAGCCAGCAGCTCTTCCTTATTATTCGCATCAATTTGCGCGGTAGTAATTTTTGCCTTCGTCTTGCTTTGCCATTTTTCCTTCATAGCCTCGCATTTAGATACAGTACGGCTCGCAATGCAAATATCGGTAAACACCTTGTCATTTTGACAGCACTTTGCAATACCTACAGAAGCAACGCCACCACAGCCGATAATCAAAATCTTACTCATTACAACTTCCTCCTTCTCCAATAAAAAAAACAGGTGAGCCTTATCACCTGTTTGTTAAGCCTATTTCATAAGCCACGTGTAGAAATATACTACTTTCAGAGTCTATACAGCAAATACTTACTTTTACTACTCTTATTGACCGTTTCACAAGTGATACCGATTCTAAAATCACCTTATAAAATTTGAGCTCTTAACTCAATCAATAATATGGCTTCTCGCCACGCCGGCAGCAGCCCCGCCTGTCCGTATGGGCTTAACTGTAAAGCTTTTATTATACATAAACGAGGAAGCTATGTCACCTCTAGAGCAAGCTAGGACTTAAGCTAGGCTTATGTACACCCTACAGTGGGCTAAATATTTGCATGAAAGCAGTATGCTTCATGACTATATATTTTCGTATTATATTGTATCATGGCTTTTCTCTTAAAGCAAGAAATTTATTTTAAATAAATCACTCCTAGAGCCCAAAATATACCTAAAAGTAAGGGCTGGTGCAAAAAATAAATCGCTAAGCTGTGTCTACCTATAGGCTCCAGCCCCTTACAAGGCGACCAGGCAAGCAATTTAGACCGCTTTGCCTTTAAAAGCTTATAGGCGTAGAAGCCCAGCCAGTACATAAAAATATGCGGCAAAAAGGAAACATAGTCTGAGGAAACAAAGGAGTCATCAGGAAAGCCCCAAAAGGCGTAGTTTGCCTGATACAGCCATTCGGGCAGCTGATAGCGCCAGCTGCCCCAGCCTACATAGCCCAGCTGCACATGATAGGTGAGGACAAATAACAGCAGTGACAGAACAAAGCCAGCAGTCGTGTTAACCCTGCTCAGCAGCTGCCACCTTCCTTCCAGCACATAGCTAAGAAGCAAGGCGCTACCCAAAAAGGTGAGAATCCCATAGTAAATAGCCTCGCTGGGCAAAAAATACACTGTAGCCCAGGTTATACACTGCCCCAAAAAGAGCAGTAGAAATGCCTGCATTAGAGGCTTATAGTGTTTCAAAAAAGCCCCTCTGCCTTCTACTTTTGCTAGGCTCTGCTCTCTTGTCGCCCTTTGCCCTAAATCTTTCCCTATTTTATCCGCTCTCACCGCAAGGCTCATGCCAGCAATATAAATGAAGCTCAGTACGCCGACCTGCTGCCACTGCACCACCCAGGGCAGGTATTGCCAGTCTACAAAGCTGCCGCTAACAACCTGCATGTCGTAGCAGGCATGAAAGAGCACCATGTTGACAACAGCCACAGCCCTGACGAAATCCAAGAAAGCTAGGCGTTGCATGAGCTTTTTCCCTTTCCTGACAATTTTCTGTTAAGCCAGCTTAAGCGGGCTAACAAAAAGGCAGCGCTGCAGATTACACCCAGGGCCAGGCTTTCCCAATAGGCAAAGGGACCAAAGCCAAATTTATAGTCCAGCAAAAGCCCGACGGGCAGACAAATCGCCCAATAAGCCAGCACGCTAGCCCAGAAGGTAGCATCTACATCCTTGTAGCCACGCAGAATTCCCTGAATCGGTGCCGCAATCGTATCGCCACACTGCCAAACTAGGGCAAAAATGATGAACTGCTGCATTAAATGCTGCACATTAGCATCACTGCTATAAATTTGTGAGATAAAGCCGCGGCCAAAGAATTCCAGTGACATATAAAAGACGGCAACAGCCACGCTCAGCTGCAGCCCCAGACGGCTATAAAGCTTGGCTTCGTCAAAGCGCTTGGCTCCGTATTCCACGCCAATAACAATCGTCAGGGCCATGGAAAAGCTTAAAGGAATCATGTAAACCAAGGCCGCAAAATTCATAGCAGCCTGAAAGGCAGCAATCGTATCCGTGCCAAACTTCGCCATAAAGAAGGCCACTACGCAAAAAACAGCTACTTCTAAAAAGATGGAAAAGCCCAAGGGAATCCCTATGCGCAGATATTCCCTCAGCTGCCTATAATCCACTGTCAAGCTCTTAGGCAGATACTGCCTAAATTTTGCTACCCTCTTGACGGTAAAGAGAAACATCCCCAGCATGAGCCAATAGGTTAAGCCTGTAGCCACGCCAGCCCCCACACCGCCTAAGCGTGGTAGGCCAAGCTTGCCAAAAATCAGCACATAGTTTAGCAAAGCATTGATAGGCAGAGCCGTCAAATACAGCTTCATGGTCAGATCCGTATGCCCCAGTGTATCAATGAGACTTCGCAGAGGCACCGTCAAAAATAAAGGCAGCACACCCAGCCCCACCCCGGCACAGTACCACAGGGCTATACTGTAGACCTCTGGTGTAAGTCCCATCTGTCCAAAAAACAAGGGTAGCCCTATCACCCCGGCAACAAGCACCAGCAGACTAAAGGCAACAGCCAAGAGCAGACCCTGCTGCAAAATGGTACTAATCTTGGAGCGCTCGTCTGCACCTAGGGCGTTGGCAATCAGGGGAGTAGCTGCTAGCAGCACCCCGCCTAGACCCGTGTTCACAGGCGCCCAGGCATTGCTGCCAATGGCCGCCCCTGCTAAATCCACATTGCCCGCCTGTCCCGACATACTAGCATCAAAGAAGCCCATGCCCATGTGTGCCAGCTGCGTGCCTAAAATGGGCAGCATGAGCGTTATCAGGTTATGTAATTTTTCTCTATGCTTTGCCTTAAATAAAGCAACCATAAGAACCTCGTTTCTACGATAAATACGAATACAATTAATAAATTTACTTGTTCAAAAAGCACTACTAGCTTAGCTAGACATTTTCATTCCTCTGCCAGCTCCGACAAATACAGCCAGCGCTCCATGAGCCTGTCTAAA
>JAEDNJ010000051.1 GCA_016302525.1 Phascolarctobacterium sp.
GGCATTGGGTAGCAGATTTTTTGCTATATCCCTAAAGTTGTCATAAAGATCTATAGATATATACTTTACATTATCCAGTTCACTTTTGAGGGTTATTAGGTTTCTCGTAGATGCTTTAATATCGCTGAAATACTTGGTAACAATTATTTTCTTTCTGCTGGGAAGGACATCAATAATTTCTCCTGTTACAAAGTTCATGAGGATAACGCAGTATAAAGAATCATAGCTGGAGTTAGGAAAATAGTGCTCATCCATTGAAAGAACCTCAGGCAAATGTTTTCTTATTATGTTAATATGTTTGTCGAATGTTCTAATAACGGTGGGAACAGAGACATTATATCTTTGCGCAACCAGGGTATATGTTTCTCCGGGTTTCTTTAAATCTTTAAGAATATTAACCTTAGTTTCGTGAGTGAGCTTTTCACCTGCGTAACTAAAAGGATTTGATTCGCTAAAGGTTATTCCACAAGAACGGCAAGAGAAACGCCTGCGCATGTAGATAATGGAACAGTTTCTATTGGCAAAAACAGAATGGATAAGATTTCTAGATACATAACCATGGATATTGACTTTGTTACGGCAATAAGGACAAGCGAAATTGTTGACACATAATTTAACTTTGATTACAATAGAGTTATCCGATTTAGTGATTTGTTGGATATGTTCAATCTGATTGGAATTTATGTTGAGCATATCTGCAACAAATTGGTTTATGGACATAATAATACCTCCTTCGTCGTAGTAGATGGACAACTACTATTCTAGCGAAGGAGGTATTGTTTTTATTTTGTAACTTATCTCAAAAAAATAACTTTAAGAAACAAGTATGCTTTAAGCTAGGTGCTTATGCCTAGCTTATTTTTCATTTTGATATTGCTCCAGAGTGTTGATGACACAGGTATAGTCAGCTTCAAGCTTTTGCACAAGGTCAGCAGCTGGCTTTTGCTTGTTAGCACGCAAAGCCTCTGTCAAATCAGAAGCAGACATATGCAGAGCAGTGAAAGCTAAGTTGCCTGCTACACCCTTAAGCGTGTGAGCGGCACGGAAGGCATCCTCGTAGTTTTCTGCAGCTAAAGCTTCTCTTAATTGGGTCATAGAAGCATCCTGAGGAAACTTAAGAATCAAGCGTTCAATAAGCCTGTCGCTCATCAATCTGCCAATAGCTTCAGTATAGTTTCCTTTTAATAATTCGTAACATTGTTTAACGTCCATAGCAAAAGCTCCCTTACAAAACTCATTATCTACAATAAATGTATATAATTGTTATTAATTTTCATAACATATATTATGCCAAATCAAACACACACTGTCAAGTCGCTGGGAAGATATTTATAACTACTGCTATAAGGAGTTCATCGAAGAAGAAGAGTAAAAACTAAGGCTCTAGGCATGACGACCTAGAGCCTTTTCTTTTTGGTTTATTGTTTAGGAGTAATTGCATAAACGCGCACCGGCAGACCAGTAGCGCCTTCAATACGAGGCCAGGCAGCTACTAATAAAGCGCCAGCAGGAGCAACCTTATCAAGATTGTCCATAACCTCAATTTGCACCTTGCCTAAGCCTAGGACATAGCGCTCGCAAGCTAAGTCGCCAGCCTTGGCAGCCTCAGCAGAAGCATCTGTATCCAAAGTTTCGTGACCATTGGCAGCAGCCTCACGAACAGTGTAAATATATTCCAAGGCAGGCAGAGACCAGCCAGGGAAGTTCTCGCTGCCATCCTCAGCAATGCCGCTAATCTTGTTCATGTCGGGCCAATTCTTTGCCCAATCAGTACGCAGAGCAACGAAGGCACCCTTAGGAATAGGGCCATATTCAGCTTCATAAGCCTTGATATCGTCCACAGTTACTGCATAATGGACATCCTCTTGCACCTTTTTGGTAATGTCGATTACGCAGAGAGGGAAAATCAGGTGTTGGGGACCGTAAGCATCAGAACCAACGCCATCATGGATGAAATGAGAAGGGAAGTCAATATGTGTGCCATATTGTCCTGGGAATTTGAAGGTTTGAATCAAGCATTCGAGCATGGGATTGCCCCAATCATAGACAACCTTGCCAACCTCAACAGAGCCCTCAGGAATACCTGCCCAATAGGGGCTATCGTTATTCATAGAATGAGAAAGCTCAACCCATTCATAATCTCTTTGCATTTCTTCTAAAATGGACCAAAGTCTATAAGCCATAGTGTTTACCTCCCCAACAGCCTCTCGAATACAGAAGCCTATTGTGTATAATTATAGAGATGATGTATATCTCACGAGGATAATTATAGCATTTAAAAAGCCATTTGTAAAGAGATGCGGATTAAGAGGCTTATGAAAATTAGATAAGCTTGGCAACAAACTCAGCGACTTTAGACATATAAATAGAGCTGCCGATTTTAGAGTTACAAAAATTAGATAAGCTTGGCAACGCATTTAGCGACTTCCGCCATATCAATAGTGGGCTCAAATCTAGCTACGACCTTGCCCTCTCTGTCTACCACAAATTTGGTGAAGTTCCATTTAATATCCGGCTTATTTTTATAGTCAGAATCCATAACCTTGAGCATGGCAGCCATAGCAAAGGCCTTCATGCCACTACCAAAGCCCTCAAAGCCCTTTTGAGATTTTAAATAATCGAAAAGTGGCAAGGCATTTTCACCATTAACATCAGATTTTTTCATCTGAGGAAACTTTGTATTATATCTCAGAGTGCAAAATTGATGAATTTCTTCATCCGTACCAGGAGTTTGTCCTGCAAATTGATTACAGGGAACATCAATAATTTCTAAGCCAGCTTCATGGTATTTTTCGTACATTTCCTCTAGGGGCTTGTAATGGGGCGTAAAGCCACAGCCTGTTGCCGTATTAACAATCAGGATAACCTTACCCTTGTAATCAGCCAGGTTCAGAAGCTCTCCGTTAGGCTTGGGTACAGAATAATCATAAATACTCATATTATTAGCCTCCTTGTAAATAAATTTCTCACCTTCTAGCTTGATTGTAGCCTATATTTCTCTATTTGTCAACGAGCTGAGCCTGAGCAAAAAGCTCTTCTTAGGAGAAGTCTATTTATCTTTAATGAAGCAAAAGCTTAGCTGTGTTAAATTGACATTGCTCTGAGCTTGCAATATAATGAAATATGATATTTTCTCTCGACAACAAAGCTTAGCTTATTTAGCGTAGTAGTAGGAAATTATAATGAAAGCTTATTATTTAGTGCTGAAAGACTGCTAAAGGAGATACAAGCTTAGTTTTTTCGGGAGTTAGTAAGGTTGAGGTTGATTATTGCAATATTCTTTTATATATGATAGCTGCTTTAGTTGAAGCTTTCAAGAATAGTATATAGTAGAAAGCTTGTTATGGCTGATGTATAGGAGGCTTTTGGGCAATGGAGTTTAATAAAATTTCTGAACAGGATAGGATGCAGGTGGAGGAGCTCTGGGATTATTGCTTTGAAAAGCGAGAGGAGCCTTTTTTTCAATATTATTTTCAGCATTATTGCTTTGAGCAGAATACTGTTTGGGGCGCCCAGCAGGAGGGAAGGCTGCAAAGTATGCTGCATCTAAATCCCTATGTTTTAGCTTTAAGAGGCAGAGAGCAAAATATCCCCTATGTCGTGGGAGTAGCGACTGCCGAAGCAGCTAGAGGCAAGCATCTCATGGGTGAGCTCTTACAAGCTTGTTTTTCTGCTTTACGTAAGCAGGGGACGGATTTTGTTTATCTTATGCCAATTTACGCTGGCATTTATCTGCCCTATGGCTTTTCCTTTTGCTATGAAAGGCTCAAGTATGGCTGGGCTAAAGGGCAGCTAAGCTTGCCTGAGCTTAAGCAGGCAAGAGAAGGCTACAGCATTAGTGCTGGCAATATAAGTGTAGCTGATTCCAGGCTAGAGGAGGTTTTAGGAGAACTGTACTCTAAGTATATTATGGAAATACATGGAGCTGCCAGGAGAAGCAAGCAGGATTGGCAAAAGCTTTTGGGGGTATATTCTGGGGATGGCTTTAGATATGCCTTAGTCTCTAGAGGTGGGGCCTTTGTCGGCTATTTGCTGTATGGGGTGCAGGAGAATTGTGTTAATCTTGTAGAGCTTGTTAGCCTGGAGCCACAGGCTAAGCTAGAGCTTTTGGCCTATGCCGAAGGGCTGGAGGTTGAAGCTGAGAGCTGTGAATGGCTGGCTGAGGCCTGGGACAAGACTTATCTGGGCTTTAAGGATGCCACTCAGGCTCCACAGAGGCTTCCCTTCATGATGGCCCGTTGCTTGAATGTTGTTGAGGCTCTTAGGGGACTAAGAACTGAACAGAGCCTGAACGGAGAGCTGGTAATAAGGGTTGAGGATGGGCTTTTGAGAGAAAATAGCTGTGTGGCAGCCATAAGCTGCAGCAATGGTGCAATAAATACTGCCGTTGATTGTGAAAATGAGCTTACTGCTGATGTCAATATGGATATTGCTGCCTTTACGCAGCTATATTTTGGCTTGCTTAATGCTACAGAGCTGGCGGAGGCGGGAAGGCTCGCATATAGGGACACAAGCAAGCTCAAATTCTTAGACGAGCTGCTACCTAAAAAGAAGAATTGGATAAATGAGTATTATTAAGGATAAAAAGCATTAACTATAAGTATTGTTGCTTTGGTAAGGCTAAAGTAAAGGAAAAGGCTGCTTGTTTGCATATCGGGCAGCTTTTGTTTTCTGCAAGCTTGAGTTCTTTATGAGCTTTAAGGTAACGATTATAAGCAGGAATTAGGATAAAAACTTGACTTTTATATTAATTTTAGGTAAAATGTAATTGTCGCAAAGTGTGCCTGGATGGAGGCACATGAGCGCAATGCCAAATAATGGCTTTTGTTTATTGCCCTAATTCTGAATACAATAATTCATTAATATATATTTGATCCGTAGCCTTGGCGTGTGCTGAGGTTGGCAAGCACTCGTCGTAGGTCGGTTTTATATAAATAGATTAGAGGATTCAATGGAATAAGGACATTTAGACAGGCGCAGAATACTGAGCCTGATTTTGTTATGCAAAAAATCATGAAAAAATTTGAAAGGTAGGAGGTGAGTACCATTCTAGAAGTTATTGGAACCGCAGTTGTTATGGGTTTAGTGGGCGGTGCTGTAGGCTACTTAGTTCGCAAAAATGTAGCCGAGGCGAAGATTGCTACTGCTGAAGAACAAGCCATTAAAATTATTCAGGAAGCAGAGCAGTTGGGTGATGCTAAACGCAAGGAAATGATGGTTGAGGCTAAGGAAGAAATCCATCGTATGCGTTCTGAAATGGAGCGTGAGAGCAAGGATAGACGTAGTGACCTGCAACGCCAAGAGCGTCGTCTGGTGCAAAAGGAAGAAAATCTTGACCGCAAGATGGAATCCTTTGAGCGTAAGGAGGAAAAGCTGGCGGCAAAGGAGCAACGTTTAAACGCTTCTCAAGAAAAGGTGGATGCTTTATATAATCAACAGGCGGCTGAGCTGGAGCGTATTTCCGGCTTGACCAGCGAAGAGGCTAAGAAGGAACTCTTAGAATCCTTGGCAGAGGATGTTAAGGTTGAGTCTGCTATGCTGATTAAGGATATGGAGCAGCAGGCTAAGGACGAGGCCGATAAGAAGGCACGTGAGATTATCTCTCTGGCTATTCAACGCTGTGCTGCTGATCAGGTTGCAGAAACTACTGTTTCTGTTGTTGGGCTGCCTAACGATGAAATGAAGGGTCGTATTATTGGTCGTGAAGGTCGCAATATCCGTACCCTGGAAACTCTGACTGGTATTGATTTAATTATTGACGATACTCCGGAGGCTGTAATTATTTCCGGTTTTGACCCTGTACGCCGTGAGGTGGCTCGTATTGCTTTAGAGAAGCTGATTAACGATGGTCGTATTCATCCCTCTCGCATTGAAGAGATGGTGGAGAAGGCACAAAAAGAGGTTGAGCAGCGCATTAAAGAGGCTGGCGAGCAAGCTACCTTTGCTGTGGGTGTGCATGGCCTGCATCCTGAATTAATTAAGCTGCTGGGTCGTTTGCGTTATCGTACCAGCTATGGTCAAAATGTGCTGAACCACTCTGTAGAGGTGGCAAATTTAGCTGGTATTATGGCTTCTGAATTAGGTGTGGATGTAACTTTAGCTAAGCGTGCAGGTCTCTTGCACGATATTGGCAAGGCTATTGACCACGAAATGGAAGGCTCTCACGTAGAAATCGGCGCAGAAATTGCGAAGAAGTTCCGTGAGTCTGAGCTGGTTATCAACGCTATTGCAGCTCATCATGGAGACTGTGAGCCCAAGAGTGTTGAGGCTGTGCTGGTAGCTGCTGGTGATGCTGTATCTGCAGCCCGTCCTGGAGCTAGACGCGAAACTCTGGAAAGCTATTTGAAGCGCTTAACCCGTCTGGAAGAGATTTCTGAATCCTTCGAGGGTGTTGAAAAGTGCTATGCTGTACAAGCTGGTCGTGAGATTAGAATCATGGTTAAGCCTGATGTTATTGATGATGCTTCTGCTGTACTGCTGGCACGCGATATTTCCAAGAAGATTGAAGCTGAAATGGAATATCCTGGTCAAATCAAGGTTGTTATCATCCGCGAAACTCGCGCTGTTGATTACGCAAAATAATTGCAAAGCTAAGAGCTGTCCTTTAAGGGTGGCTCTTTCTCTGCGCCTGTAGCTCAGTGGATAGAGCGCTGGTCTCCGGAACCGGGTGCGGAGGTTCGATTCCTCTCAGGCGCACCACATAAAAATTAAGCCCGAAATCCTCATTAGCAGGACTTCGGGCTTTGTTTTGCTGGATGCTTCCTTTGGCGAAAAGCTGATTGGTATAAGCAAGGAGGAATATGTGCAAAATAGTGTGGAGACCTTTGCAAAAGGCATAAGATTATAATACTATTTATGATTGATTATAGTAACAGAATGTGCTATAATTAGGATGTTTATTTACATTCTTTTACAGCTGGTGTTTACTGCTGGAAGAGCAAATATCGTACTTTTAATACCAAAGCTGACTTTGTGAGCTAAAGTATACCGTAGCTTAAATTGGTATGGTATGATTATTATGGGTTAATTAAAGAGAATATATATTCTTTAGGTTGGGAGGAGTTATCTCTTGTTGATGAATGGTGCACAGGCTATCTTAGAAAGCCTGAGACGAGAAGAGGTTGACATTGTTTTTGGTTATCCTGGCGGCGCAGTATTAGACTTATATGATGCGGTTTACCAGGCTAAATTTCCCCATATTTTGACTCGCCATGAGCAGGGCGCAGTACACGCCGCTGATGGCTATGCTAGAGCCACTGGCAAGGTAGGCGTATGCTTTGCTACCTCTGGTCCTGGCGCTACAAATCTGATTACCGGTATTGCTACCGCAAACATGGACTCTATTCCGATGGTTTGCTTTACTGGTCAGGTTGGCAATCCTTATATTGGTAAGGATTCCTTCCAGGAGGCTGATATCGTAGGTATTACTACTCCTATTACCAAGCACAATTATTTGGTAAAGAAGGTTGAGCAGCTGCCTAGAGTAATTAAAGAGGCCTTCTTTATTGCTCGTACTGGTCGTCCTGGTCCTGTTGTTATCGACATTGCTAAGGATGTTTTCTCCACTCAATTTGAATACGAATATCCCAAAACAGTAAATCTGCGTGGTTATTCTGGTGAGTTTACTGGCAAGGAAGAAGAAATTGTTGCTGCTGTAGAAGCAATTAAGAGCGCTCAACGCCCTCTGTTCTTTATTGGCGGCGGCATGACACTTTCTGGTCAAAGCAAGCTGTTCCGTGAGGTTGTCAAGCTCACCTCTATTCCCGTTGTCAGCTCTCTCATGGGCCTTGGCTGTATTCCCTCTAGTGATGAGGGTTTCCTGGGTATGGTAGGCATGCATGGCTCTTACGCAGCTAACATGGCTGTACAGCAGTGTGACCTGCTCATCACCATCGGTGCTCGCTTTGATGATCGTGTAACTGGCAAGCTGAGCGCCTTTGCTCCTAATGCGAAAATCGTGCATTTTGAGGTTGATAAAGCTGAAATCAACAAAAATGTTCCAGTAGATTATCCTGTCTTTGGCGATTTGCGTTGGTCCATGCCTATCTTTATGAATCTGATGATTCGTTCCGTAGATAATTATGAGGAACAAATTGCTGAGTGGCGTGACCATGTCATTGCTATGAACAAGGAACATCCCTTTGACTATAACCACAATGCAAGCACCATTTTGCCGCAGCAGTTGATTGAAACTGTATCTGATTTAGTGGATGATGATACTATCATTGTTACGGATGTAGGGCAACACCAAATGTGGGCTGCACAATTTTTTAACAGCCGCAAGCCGCGTCAGTTCCTGACCTCTGGCGGTCTGGGTACTATGGGTTATGGTCTGCCTGCTGCCATGGGTGCAAAGCTGGCTAAGCCTGAGCAAAAGGTTGTGGTCTTTACAGGTGACGGCTCTATTATGATGAATATTCAAGAGTTGGCTACCATGGCAGACAATAATATTGATGTGAAGATTGTTCTCTTGCATAACAGTGTTCTGGGCATGGTTTACCAATGGCAAAAGCTGTTCTACGGCCATCGCTTCTCCAGCACCATTATGGATACCAAGGTTGATTTTGTAAAATTAGCTGAGGCTATGGGTATCAAGGGTGTGCGTATTCAAGGCTTAGAGGGCTTTGAGGCTAACCTGAAGGCTGCTTTAGAGGGCGAGGGTGCTACCTTAATTGATGTAATCCTGCCTCCTAATGAAGACGTTCTGCCCATGGTTGCACCTGGTGCACAATTGGATAACATGGTATTAGGAGATTAAGAGCAATGAAAAAATATAATTTAGCTATATTGGTAGATAATAAGCCCGGCGTATTAACGCACGTATCTGGCTTAATCAGCCGCCGTGCTTTTAATATTGAAAGCATTTCTGCAGGCTATACTGAAGAAACAGATGTAACCCGTATCAATATTGAGGTGTCTGTAGAGGATAAGCATGAGCTGGAGCAGGTAATTAACCAGCTCTCCAAGCTGATTGATATTATTAAGATTGTGAATCTGGGCGAGGTTGACTCTATTGTCCGCGAGCTGGTGCTTTTGAAGGTGCGCGCCAACAGAGAAAGCCTAAAGGATATCCGCAATATCGTAGATGTTTTCCGCGGTAAAATTGTGGACATCAGCCCGGAAAATGTTGTTATTGAAATTACTGGTTCTCAAGGAAAGATTGAAGCAATCTGCGAGATGATGGCGCAATTTGAGATTATTGAAATTGCCCGTACTGGCACCATTGCTATTTCCAGAGGTCCTGTTCCCGTCAAAGAAATGTAAGAGGAGTAAGCTTATGAGTATGCAAATGGAATTCATTAAGGTTTTGCCCTCTCCTCAAGCATTGATGGAGGATTATCCTATTAGCAAGGCCTCTAAGCTGTTGAAGCTGCAGCGTGATGAGGAAATTAAGAATATTTTTACTGGCAAGGATGACCGTTTCCTGATGGTTATCGGTCCCTGCTCCAGCGACAACGAGGAAGCAGTTTTAGATTATGTATATAGACTGGCTAAGGTGCAGGAAAAGATTAAGGATAAAA
>JAEDNJ010000052.1 GCA_016302525.1 Phascolarctobacterium sp.
GACCACAGAAGCCGCCTTGGCAACGACCCATACCAGCACGAGTACGACGTTTTACGCCATCAACAGTCGTAGCGCCTACAGGAGAGTTGATAGCATCCACAATTTCGCCCTCGGTAACAGTTTCGCAGCGGCAGATCACACGACCGTACAAGCTATTTTTAGCAATAGCAGCAGCTTGCTCAGTACGAGTCATGCGGCAGAAGGCTTTCTTCTTGGGCAGAGCAGCGATAAAGTTTGCTTTTTCGCTAGCACCGCTCACACGCGCAATTTCCTTAGCAATGAGCTCTGCCACAGCAGGAGCTGCAGTTAAACCAGGAGATTGCATACCAGCTGCATTATAAAGGTTTTCACAAGCATCAGCTCTACCAATGATGAAATCACCAGTGCTGGAAACAGCACGGAGACCAGCAAACTGAGTAATAGCTGCACCCATAGGCAGGTTGGGAACTAATTTACGAGCAGAAGCAATAATTTCGTTCATGCCCTCAGCGGTAACAGCCTTGTCTTCTTTATAATCAACCTCATTAGCATTTGGACCAATAAAGGTGTTGCCATGAGTTGTAGTGCAAACTAAGATGCCCTTAGATTTTTTAGTGGGGCAGGGGAAAACTACGCCATAAACCAGGCTAGAGCAAGCAGTCTTATCAAAGAGGATGTATTCGCCCTTACGCGGGGTAATGGTAAAGCTTTCGTCACCAGCTAATTTAGCAATTTCATCAGCATAGACACCAGCAGCATTAACTACATATTTGCAGGCAATGGTACCCTTGGTTGTTTCTACACCAACAATTTTGCCCTCTTCCTTAACGAAGCCCAAAACCTTGCAGTTACGGATAACCTCAGCGCCGTTTTGCACTGCGCATTGAGCAAAGGCTACAGCTGCGCCAAAGGGCCAGCATACGCCAGCAGTAGGAGCCCAGAGTGCACCCTTCACGGTTTGCAGGTTCGGCTCTTCTGCGACAACCTCGTCATGGGTCATAATTTTAAGGCCGGTAACACCATTAGCCTTGCCGCGCTCTAAGAGCTCCTGCAAAGTTTGCATTTCCTCGTCGGTAGTAGCAGCTACCATAGAGCCGGTCCATTTAATATCCAGGTCTAATTCCTCTTGCAGCTCATGGTAGAGTTTATTACCACGAACATTGGTGATAGCCTTCAGGCTGCCAGTGGGAGCATCAAAGCCAGCATGTAAAATTGCACTATTAGCTTTAGTAGTACCTAAGGAAACATCAGGCTCCTTTTCTACTAAAACACATTGCAAATCATACTTGGAGAGCTCACGCAAAATTGCTGTACCAACGATGCCGCCACCAATAACGACAACGTCTGTAGATTTAACAAATTCCATTCCTTCACTTCCTTGCTGAATATATCAAAGATGGTAGCTTTATTTTAACACAGATTTTGCAAAAAAAGAACTATTATTTTTTATTCTTCTTCCGCCTCATCATTATAAATTGCAGCTACGGAAACAACCTTATCGCCCTCAGACAGGGTCATCAGCTTCACGCCCTGGGCATAACGACCTAATTGCGAAATATCCTTAGCATTTTGACGGATAATAATGCCTGCAGCCGTAATGAGCATAATCTCCTGCTTCTTATGGATAATCTTCATGCCGATTACGGCGCCGGTGCGCTCGGTAATCTTCACATTGATTGTTCCCTTGCCGCCACGAGTTTGCTGCTTGTAGGCACTAAAGGCAGTGCGCTTACCAATGCCCTGCTCGGTAGCCGTCAGCACATCACAATCCGCATCCACAGCCGGGTCCATAACATCCATAGCGATGACACGGTCGCCAAATTCCTCATTGATGTTAATGCCGCGCACACCGTGAGCAGTTCTGCCCATAGGACGGACATCATTTTCGTTAAAGACAATGCAGATACCATTATTAGTTGCCATAATGATGTCACATTGTCCATTAGTAAGCTCTACGCCTATGAGCTCTTCCTTCTCGTCAAGGTTAATGGCAATCATACCCATCTTACGAATACTTGCAAAGTCAGCCAGATTGGTCTTCTTCACTGTGCCCTTATTCGTAGCCATAAACATATACTTGCCTTCCTGGAATTCCTTTACAGGAATAACGGCTGTAATCTTTTCATCCTGCTCTAAGGGCAGCAAATTAATGATAGCTGTGCCCTTGGCTGTACGGCTAGCTTCCGGAATTTCGTAGCCCTTTTGTCTGTACACACGGCCCTTGTTGGTAAAGAAGAGAATATTGTGGTGCGTGGTAGTAATGAAGAGGTGCTTAGCGCTGTCCTCAACATTCTTGCCGGCGCCACCATTCTTACCCATACCGCCACGCTTTTGGTTGCGGAAGTTGTCCAGGGTCTGGCGTTTGATATAGCCACGGTGACTTATAGTCACAACTATATCTTCTTCCGCAATCAAATCCTCGACATCCATATCAGAGGTGTCAATGGTAATCTCGGTGCGGCGAGCATCACCAAAGCGCTTTCTTAAATCCAAAAGGTCTTCCTTGATGATGTTGAGCACCTTATGTTCGTCAGCCAGAACGCTCTCTAACCAATCAATAGTTTGCAAAACATCAATATACTCATCCTCAATCTTTTGGCGCTCTAAGCCTGTCAGGCGTTGCAGGCGCATATCGAGGATGGCCTGTGCCTGGCGTTGGCTTAGCTTAAAGTTTTCCATCAGGGCAGTTCTCGCAATATCTGCGGTAGCACTGCTTCTAATGGTTTGAATGACAGCATCAAGATTATCCAGAGCAATCTTTAAGCCCTCTAAAATGTGCGCTCTATCCTTGGCCTTCGCCAGTTCGTAACGGGTACGCCTGGTAATGACATCCTTTTGGTGACCGAGGTAGCACTCTAAAATTTGCTTTAAGGTTAGCACCTTGGGCTGACCGTTGACAAGAGCCAGCATAATGATACCAAAAGAGCTTTGCAGCTGCGTATGCTTCCACAGCTGATTTAAGACAACATCAGGAACAGCGTCACTCTTTAACTCAATAACCAGACGCATACCTCTTCTATCAGACTCGTCGCGAATATCGCTAATGCCGGTTAAGGTTTCATCCTTAACAAGGTCTGCAATGTATTCCTGCAGACGCGCCTTATTTACCTGATAGGGCAGCTCTGTGAAAACAATGCGGCTTCTATTCTTGCCCATAGGCTCTATTTCATGACGAGCGCGAATCTTAACTACGCCACGACCAGTACTATAGGCAGACTTGATGCCCTCTGTGCCCAGAATTAGACCAGCAGTAGGGAAGTCTGGTCCCTTAATGGCCGTCATTAATTGAGGCAGCTCTACATCAGGGTCATCAATCAGCATTACCAAACCATCAATAACCTCGCATAAATTATGCGGAGGAATATTTGTAGCCATGCCTACGGCAATGCCAGCGCTGCCATTAATTAAAATAGCCGGCACCTTGGAAGGGAGCACGCTGGGCTCCTTTAATGATTCATCATAGTTAGGAACAAAATCTACTGTATCCTTTTCGATATCCTCCAGCATGATTTCGGCCATCTTGGCCATACGCACTTCCGTATAACGCATAGCTGCTGGTGGGTCACCATCCACGCTACCAAAGTTACCATGGCCATCAACCATAAGATAACGGGTAGAGAAGTCCTGCGCCAGGCGCACAATAGCATCATAAACAGAATAATCACCGTGAGGATGATACTTACCTAAAACATCACCGACAATGCGGGCTGATTTTTTGTAGGGCTTATTAGAAGCCATACCTGCTTCCTGCATTGCATAGAGAATTCTACGATGAACAGGTTTTAAACCATCACGAACATCCGGCAAAGCGCGTTGGATAATAACGCTCATAGCATAATCGATATAAGATTTTTGCATTTCTTCTTCGATATATACGGGCAATACCTTGCCGGTGCTATTTTCTAATTCCACCTTATCACCTCTTATTTCTGAACACTAATATATTCAAAAGATTTAATTATTAACTACTTAAAGCAGCAATACAAGCCCACCATGCCCTCATGGCAGGTACAGTCAAGCTGCATACCCTCGTTCAAAACATTACTGATAGCATAGGGTTTATATATGTGTAATTTTTCTTTTATCAACGGCCAATGCACGCCTTGAATAGATACACATGTAACTTTTGTTAAGGGCAGGAGGGAAATTGCCTCCACAGCCTGCTCTTGCAAGAAACTGATTTTCAGCTCTTCCTCAGCCTTTAAAAGGAACATGAGCTCTTTTTCGTCTGCCATGATGACAAGACCCAGCTTTTCCTGAGCAGCACTGGCTAAGGAAAAGACATTGCTATAAAGATGGTCATAGCGACCGCCCCAAATTCCACTCATGAGTACATCACCAACAGGCAGCTTAGCCAAAAGCAGTTGTAAATCCGTCTCATCCTTTTCCGTAGGGTAGGTGAGCACCTCACAGCCTCTTGCCTTGGCTTCTTGAAACAGCTCCTTGCCAGCGCTATCAGCATCACCTATAACAAGGCTGGGCAAGAAATTATTTCCCAGGAAATATTTCAGTCCCTTGTCCGCTGCATAGAGCTTAGCATGAGGGTTGAGCTCTAGCAAGGTCTGCAGCCATTTGCCAGCAGGCTCTCTGCCGCCAGCCATGGCAATAGAGGTAAGACCATGCCTTGCAGCTTCCGCATAGTAAAGCTTAGCCTCTGCCTGAGGCAAGGAAAAATGCTTGCTTTTCATTATTTCTTCGTCACGGGAACGGGTTTAATCGTAATTTGGTCGTTTTCCTTGGCAACCTTCCAGGTGCAGTTGCCACCCTTATTCTTTAACCATTCCATGCTCAGCTCTAATAAAAATCTATTTAAGCGCTCCTGAGCCTCCTCCGGAAGAAGCAATTCCTTTTTTGCCTGGGGCTTAGCAGCCTTAAATTTAGTTTTTCTTACCTCTTCATCTGCATACATACCATTTTCAAAGGTCAGGCTTTCGTTATAGCCCTTCAGCATATCTGCATCTGAAAGTCCTCTTTTTATTTTCATTTTCTAAAACCTCTATAGTTATAAATTCACAGAGTAGGGAAGGGCAGGCTTGCCCTCATTGCCTACAGGTCTAAATTGCGTACATTCTTGGCGTTGACCTCGATAAACTCACGGCGAGGCTCAACCTTGTCGCCCATGAGAATCGAGAAGATTCTATCCGCCTCCACAGCATCCTCTAGGTGTACCTGTAAAATAGTACGCTTTTCGGGGTCCATGGTGGTTTCCCAGAGCTGTTCGGGGTCCATTTCGCCGAGGCCTTTATAGCGCTGTACCACAGGATTATTTTCACGACCAATCTTATCCAGTACCTCGGACAGCTCCTGGTCGCTATAAGCATAGAAATGCTTCTGTCCCTTTTTCACGAGGAAGAGGGGAGGCTGCGCGATATAAACATGGCCCTCCTTGATTAATGGCTCCATGTGTCTGTAGAAGAAGGTCAAGAGCAGAGTACGAATATGAGCGCCGTCAACATCCGCATCTGTCATAATAATAATCTTGCCATAGCGCAGCTTAGAAATATCAAAGGCACCGACCTTGCTCTTTTTCTTCGTGCTGGATTCATCAGCAGCGGCTGCATCCACAATGCCACAGCCAAAGGCGGTAATCATGTTGCGAATTTCTTCACTGTTGAGCATTTTATCCAGACGCGCCTTTTCAACATTGAGGATTTTGCCGCGCAAGGGCAGAATAGCCTGGAATTTACGGTCACGACCCTGCTTAGCACTGCCGCCTGCAGAATCACCCTCGACCAGATAAATTTCGGTTTCGTTAACATCCTTGCTTTGGCAATCAGCTAGCTTGCCAGGCAGACTACCGCTCTCTAAAGCGCTCTTTCTGCGGATAAGCTCCTTCGCCTTTCTCGCAGCCGCCTGCGCTCTCGCAGCAATGATACCCTTTTCGACAATCTTTTTAGCAACAGAGGGATTTTCTTCAAAAAACTCTGTTAAAGCATCACCCACAAGACTGTCCACAATGGGCATTACCTCACTGTTACCCAGCTTAATCTTGGTTTGGCTTTCAAATTGTGGGTTAGGAATTTTTAAGCTCAAGACAGCTGTCAGACCCTCACGGACATTATCACCGCTTAAGGCCTCTTCATTTTCCTTGAGCTGATTATTTTTGCGCGCATAGTTATTAATTGTGCGGGTCAGAGCCTTTCTAAAGCCGCTTAAATGCGTGCCGCCCTCTTCTGTATTGATGTTATTTACATAGGTATAAACATTCTCGTTATAGGTATCGCAGTATTGCATAGCTAATTCTACAATAATGCCATCCTTAGAGCCCTCTAAATAAATAACCTTGTCGTTGATTAAATCCTTGCTGGCATCAACATGGTTGACAAATTCAACGATACCGCCAGCAAAATGGAAGGTTTCGGCCTTGCCATTTTCCCTTTCGTCTGTCAGGCTAATGGTAATGCCCTTGTTTAAAAAGGCTAATTCACGAATGCGGTGTCTTAGGGTTTCGTAGCTATATTCTGTTACCGTAAAAATCGAGCTATCGGGCTTAAAATGCACGCTCGTACCCGTGCCCTCAGCCTCACCCTTGACATAAAGCTTTTTCGAGGTTTTACCCTTAACGAATTCAATACCATAGCTCTTGCCGTCACGGTGTACCTCAACCTCTAAATGCTCACTTAAAGCATTAACGCAAGTAACACCTACGCCGTGCAGACCACCAGAAACCTTGTAGCCGCCATCACCGAACTTACCGCCAGCATGAAGCACCGTCATAATAACCTCGACTGCCGGCTTCTTTTCCTTGGGCATAATGTCTACGGGGATACCACGACCATTATCAACGACAGTGATACTATTGTCTTGATGAATAAAAACCTTAATGTCACTACAATGACCAGCCAGGGCCTCGTCAATACTGTTATCTATTACTTCGTAGACTAAATGGTGCAAACCACGCTCAGAGGTGCTGCCAATATACATAGCAGGTCTTTTTCTAACTGCTTCCAGACCTTCTAAAACATGAATTTTACTACCATCATATTTTTCATCTACTGTTGTCGCTTTTTCAATATCAATATCTTGCGCCATCTTTACCTCCTGCTCTCAGATTAAATATTGACATACACAGAATCTGCAATAAAACCTTCTTCCAATCTCTTTTTGAGCGTAATAGAAGATATAGCAGACAGATAAATTTTATCCTCAGTTAAAACACAGCTATAGAATTCCTCGCCCTCGGAGGCATCAATAAGCTCATACTTATCTGCATACTTGCTTATATATTCCTTATAAATATCAGATTCCTCATCCTTTAAATTAAAAATAGCGATAATTTCACTATTTTTAATCATATAATCAGATCCTAGATGCAGATACATCCTGATTCCTCCTTAGGTATTCCAAGCTGTTCTTGATTAAGCTTTCATTTAGCTCATCTACAGACTTGCCAGTTAAGAGCATTACCGCCATGTAGCTGTCCGCCTCCTTGGCATAGCCTAAACGCACTAGCTCAAAATAATAATTTTGCAGGCTTTCCTTAGCACTGTTAAAGGTAAAGCTATCACAGGGAAGCAGAGCCTGACATTTTTTATAGTCTAGCCAGGGCTGACATTTAAGCAGCTCCACTACCTTCGAGCGCCTTGCTGCTCTTTGCTGCCTTTCGCACACGCTGCAGATAGTTTTCTCTGAGGTCATACGGGCCTGACACAGAGGACAGGTAACAATGCTCAGCTTCTCTTGCTCCTGCTCCTTCTTGGTTAGGGGACTTGTCCTTGCTGGCAGTTTGCCTGTATAAAATTTTAGCTCCTTAATAACCAGCTCCCCCGCGAGAAATTTATTTAGCTTGCGCAGAAAATCTTTTTTTAACATAAAAAGCTCATTAGCAAAGAGAGAAGAGGAGGTTCTAATCGTAAGAACATCATCATTAAGCCCCTCTACCGCACATTGCCTGGCTAAATTAGACCCGCAAATTTCCTCCCAATGCTGCGCAAGATAGTATTGATAATACATTTTCTTGACAGACTGGGGCAGGGACTGCCGCACCTGCTTTTTGTGGGTAGTATCAACATAGGTGTTATAGCCTTTTATTTTGGGGTCAAACAACCGCTGCATGATTGACTGTGTCTGTTCCAGCTTTTTCATAATTTTAAGCCTCGTTCACGGAGCCAGCAGTAATTTTAAAATAAGCATTATTCGCCAATTCAGGAATAAGCTCCCTATCATTGACGGTAATAAAGGTTTGGACCCGACCATCAATGAATAAGAGCAGCTGCGCGCGCCTTTGATTATCCAATTCACTCATCACATCATCCAGGAGCAAAATTGGAAATTCGCCCAGCTCCTGATGAACATATTCCAGCTGCGAAAGCTTCAATGCCAGAGCTCCCGTGCGCTGTTGTCCCTGCGAGCCAAAGGCTTTGAGGGACATACCGTTGAGCAAAAGCTTTAAATCATCACGGTGAGGGCCGATTCCTGTATTGCCTCTTAAAATATCTACTCTTTCTCGCTCCTGCAATAAATCCAGATAAAAATCTGCGGAATATTCCTCTGCTGGTTGAGGGTAGAGTAGGGTGCCATTGTTGGCCTTAAGCTCATATTTTATCTCTACCGCTTCCTTATTGCTGGTTAAGGATGCGTAAATAGCACCGGCAATTGCTTCCAGCTTGCCTAGAGCAGCCAATCTTTTCCTGGTAATCTGGCTGGCTAAAAAGCAGAACTCCTTATCCCATGGAGCGAGCAGCTCTCTTTGCCCGCCCTCATCCCGCAGCTCCTTGAGGAGCTTGTTACGCTGTAAGAGCACACGATTGTATTTTACTAATAAGTCGTAATAAACAGGGTCAGTCTGCGAAATCTGCATATCAAAGAAGCGCCGCCTCAATGCCGGCTCCCCCTTAATCAACTGCAAATCCTCCGGGGAAAACATCACCGCATTTAAGGAGCCATAATGCTCCTTCGGTTTCACCTTAACACCGTCGAGAATAATTTCCTTTTTCGTGCGGTTATCCTGCTTAAAGCGTTTTATTTTAATGGAATGTGGTCCAGAATAGCTTTCATAATCAACGCCCACAGCCATAGCGGCAGCATTGAGCTGCAGCATTTCTTCCTCGCTGGTGGTTCTATGTGACATTCCAAAAGCACCGTAAAAGATAGCCTCTAAAATATTCGTCTTCCCCTGAGCATTCTGCCCGTAGAAAACATTAATCATAGAGGTAAAGCTTAGACTGCAGCTTTGATAATTACGAAAGTTAACGGCATAAAGCTTAGATATTTTCATCTTTCACAATAGTTAATTCTACCTGGTCATCAATATTAACTACATCACCGACAAAGACCTTTTTTCTTTTTTCCTGAATAGTTACACCATTGAGCTTTACTAAGCCGTCTAAAACCAGCTGAAAGGCTTGGCCGCCACTATCGACAACACCAGCAAATTTTAGCAGCTTATCTACAGTTATAAACTCTGTTATAATAG
>JAEDNJ010000053.1 GCA_016302525.1 Phascolarctobacterium sp.
GAGCTAGAGAGTGCAGGCTACTATGTGGCTGTGGCTGTGGCAATTTGCTTGGCTATGGTAATTGGTTTAAACTGGTACTTATATCGCTGTAAGAAGCGTGAGCAGGGCTAAGCGATAGGCTTTACAGGAGGGCTCCATGATTTTAGAGGTAGAAATTACAAAGAAGCTGAAGGAGTTCACGCTAGAGGTAGCTTTTACGCTAGAGAAAAGTGAGGCTGCCGAGTCTGCTGTGCTGGGTCTGATGGGCAGCAGCGGCAGCGGCAAGAGCATGAGCTTGAAGTGTATTGCTGGCATAGCAAGGCCAGACTTTGGCAGAATCATCCTTGATGGCAGGGTGCTCTTTGACAGTACCGAGGGAATTAACCTGCCACCCCAGGAGCGACACATTGGTTATTTGTTTCAAAGCTACGCTTTATTTCCCAATATGAGCGTTGCGGAAAATATCTGCTGTGGCCTAGAGGTACGAGAGCTTTCTGCGGTAGACAGGCACAAGGAGCTGGGCGAGCTTATACAGAGATTTAAGCTCTGTGGGCTGGAAAACCGCTATCCCCGTCAATTAAGCGGCGGGCAAAAGCAAAGGGTGGCTCTAGCCCGTATGCTGGCGGCAAGGCCGAGGGTGCTGCTCTTAGACGAGCCCTTTTCTGCCTTGGATTGGGAGCTAAAGCAGGAGCTAAGGCTAGAAATGCAGGCTATTCTCGAAGGCTATGACGGGCTGGCGCTCCTGGTCAGCCATGATAAAGAGGAAATAGAATTTTTATGTGGCTCTTATAGGCGCCTTGAAGAGGGCAAATTCCTAGGAGATGAAGTATTATGCAAGCCTATGTAAAGAAAAGATTAGCATTTGTCGTAATGAGCATTTTGGCCCTGTGTCTGCTTGTAGTCTGTGGCGGCTGTTGTGGTGGCAAGAAGCAAGCTCAGCAGAATAAGCCTAATAAGCATAAGCAGACTGTTACCCTGCGTTTGGCTGCTGCTGCCAGCTTGGAGAAGGTTTTTGTTCAGCAGCTCCTGCCTGGCTTTGCGGCTAAGCACCCGGAGGTGATGGTCGAAGCAAGCTATGATGCCTCTGGCAGGCTGCAAAAGCAGATAGAGCAGGGCTTTAAGGCGGATGTGTTTATTTCTGCCTCGCCTAAGCAAATGCAGGCCCTCGTGACAAAGGGCTATATTAATAAGGAAGCTGTGCAGCCGCTTTTAGAAAATAAGCTGGTTTTGATTGTGCCTAAAAATAACCAGGGAAAGCTTAAAGGCTTTAAGGACTTTCCCCTAGCTAAGCACCCCGCTATAGGTGACCCGAAGAGCGTGCCTGCTGGGCAATATGCTAAGGAGGCTCTGACGAGCCTGGGGCTGTGGACGGCGGTGGAGCCAAGGCTGAGCCTAGGCACGAATGTGGTGCAGGTACTCAACTGGGTTGCAGAGGGCAGTGCGGATGCTGGCATGGTCTACGCCTCTGATGCGGCTGCGAATAAAAGGGTGCTGGTGGTTGAGGAGGCTCCTGTAGGCAGCTTAAAGAAAAAGGTGCTTTATCCTGTCGGCGTGCTGCAAAGAACGGAGCAGGAAAAGCTGGCTAAGGACTTTGTAGCCTATCTTTTTAGTACGGAGGCGGCCAAGGCCTTTCAGGAATACGGCTTTACGGTAGCAAAATGAGGTTAGAAGCATGAAATTAATTAAAACAGAGGATGCGGTGGGCTGTGTACTCTGTCACGACCTGACCCAGATTATTAAGGGTGTGACGAAGGATGCGGTTTTCCGCAAGGGACATATCGTAAGAGAAGAGGATATTCCTGTGCTGCTGTCGATTGGCAAGGATAACCTCTACGTGTGGGAGGCAGACCCCAAGCTGCTGCATGAAAATGAGGCGGCTGTGCTCCTGTGTGAGCTGTGCGAAAACGAGGGTATGCTGCGTTCAGCAGAAATTAAAGAAGGCAAAATAGAGCTCACTGCTGCCTATGACGGCGTGTTTAAGGTGGATAGCGAGCGTTTAAGGCTGGTCAACGGCTTTGGACAGCTGATGATTGCTACCCGTCACGGCAATACGGCTGTGAAAAAGGGCGATAAGCTGGCGGGTATGCGCATTATCCCCTTGGTAATCGAAAAGGAAAAAATGCAGGCTGTCAAGGAGCTGTGCGGGGCGAAGCCTTTGCTGGAGCTAGTGCCCATCAAAAGGAAAAGGGCGGCCATCATTACCACGGGCAACGAGGTGTTCTACGGCAGAATTAAGGATACCTTTACCCCGGTAGTAGAGGCTAAGCTGGCGGAATACGGCTCTGAGGTTATCTTTAAAAGGGTGCTGGGAGATGACCATGTGCAGATTACAGCGGCTATCAAGGAGGCTGTGGAGCGTGGTGCTGACTTTGTTTTATGCACTGGCGGGATGAGCGTAGACCCGGACGATAAAACACCGCTGGCAATTAAGAATACCGGTGCAGAAATTGTTTCCTACGGGGCACCAGTCCTGCCGGGAGCGATGTTCCTTTTGAGCTACTACCAAGAGAACATTCCCGTAGTGGGTCTGCCTGGCTGCGTTATGTACGCTAAGCGGACTGTTTTCGACCTGGTGCTGCCGCGCCTTTTAGCAGATGACAGGGTTACGGCTGAGGAGCTGGCTGCTCTGGGCGAGGGCGGTCTCTGCCTGGGCTGTGAGCACTGTACCTATCCTAACTGTGGCTTTGGTAAAGGCTGGTAAGCAGCTGGAAAGAGCTGGCAACAAGTCTAGCAAGGACTGGTAATAAGCTTTGAAAAAGCTGGTTAGAAGTATTGTAAGGGCTGCTGGGAAGTAAGAATAAAAAGCACATAGACAACAAAAAAGACATACGCTGGTATGTCTGAACGAAGAAGAGCCTGAACCAAGTCAAAGCTTAGTACAGGCTCTTGTTTTTTGAAGCTGAGTGATAGTTTTTCTTATTTGCTTTTGAAGATGGAGAGAATACCCTGCCAAATATCAGCGAAGAAATTGCTCTTTGTCATATTCTTAGCTCTTTGGTAGCTAAGATACTTCGGTTCAAAGTCTACGAACCAGCGACAAATCTTTTCCATAGCAATGAGACAGGTCTTGCAGCCTCGAATAGCATCATACTTATCATCACCGTGGGCAAAGCTGTTGCCAATCATACGGATATTGTGCATTTCTGTGAAAACATTGCTGTCCACCATATCGCTAGGAATTTCCTTAGATAGTAGGTTGATTTGCTCAAAGTAATTAGTGCTTAATCCCTTTTTAGCTACAGCTTCCGTGAGTTGTAAATCCTTGATTAAGCGTTCGATAATGGCTTCGTTAGCAATGCGGAACTTTGCGCAGCAGGTTTCCTTGTCTGCAGCAAAGTATTCCTTGGCCTTGGTTACCAATACATAAATATCCTTAAAATCCGGCGTATTCAGGTACTTGAAATCAATGTCAGATAAGCGTTGCTTAGGCACTCCCTTAGCTCTGGGAGCACTGAATTTTCTAGTGGTCGTTTTTGCTGCAGCTGGCAACAGCTTCGGCTCCTGCTTTTCAGGCTTACCTTGCTTGCGCGGCAGCTGCTTTGCGTGCCCATTAGCGGGCTGTGGGGAAATTTTAGGCTTAGCCTTATTTTCCTTAGCTGCGGCAGGCTGAACTTTAGGGGGAGCTGCCTTGCTGGCTGCTGCAACCGCTTCCGTCGCTTCTGCTGCTGGCTTTACTTTAGGTCTAGGTCTAAAAAATCTTCTCTTTTTGACAGGCTGGCCCTCAGGCTTAACCTGTGTTTGTGAAATTTCTGCCATTTATCCTCCTTTCCAATGCCCGTCCAGGCATTTTATCTCTGCAGGCTGTTGCTCAGCCATGTAATAATTATAGCATAGATAAGCCAAAATACTAAAGCTTTTTTGTATTTACTTGCAATATTTTTAGGATAATGATATTATAAAGGCAAAGAATGATTAATTATGTCTAGATTTTGCTTATTATTGGCTCTTGCAGCTTTAGTACTGCGGCACAATTGGGCTTATTGTGCAAAGGTCGTTTCTACGAGGTGATTTACTATGAAGAAAATTGTTGCTTTAACTCTGCTGCTACTGGCATTTGCAGCTTCTCTTTGTCATGCCGAGGTACAGAAATCCTATGACGATAAAAATAGCTATGCTATGATTAAATCCTTAAAGCTTGCTCCTGCCACAGAGCTAGACCCTGAGTCTATCATCTGCGTTAATCTGCAAAAAGTCTATATTTTTGACTACAAGGGCTACGACAAAGCTATAGGCAGATATGTGCCAGATATGTATTTTACGGTGGCTATCTTAGGCAATGCTGCGGAAAAATTTGAGTCTGAGCTGAGCTATACAACTCCTGGCGGTACTTTTACCCTGCCTATGGAGACCAAGCATAAGCAAAACAACAAAAAACAAACTATTCAGGCTACGGGCACCTGCAAGTTTTTAAGCCACTATGCGAGCACGCCCTTTATAGAGGCTTTGAAAAAGGGACAGCCGATTAAGCTGCGTGTGCAAATGAAGGCCAAGAAGAATAATGTACTAAAATATACGCTTGAGGGTGATGTGCTCAAGGATATGACAGAGATTGCCCTTTATGATATTTACAGTGACGCCAATTTTCTTAACATTGCGCAAAAGGCTAACCATAGCCCCAAGTGATTTTAATTGAACGATTAACAACAGTAGACTTTTTAGCAGGATATTACACATTTGTGTAGAGAAATGCAAGAAGTGTGCTATCTTTACAGTTGGGAATGAAAAAGTTATGGAAAATAAACTACTATCCAAAATTGAAGAACAGAATAGGGAGATAGAAGAGCTTAAGGCTAAGCTGGGTAAGCATAATATAGTAATGGAGGTTGTTGGCTGCTTAGGCAAGCTGCACATTGCTGTTTATTTTATTGAGCTCTTGACGGGCAAATATAAAGAGGTTTCTATCATTACAGATATACCTAGATTTGCGCCTGAGATGGGAGATTTTAAGACTACTACCGAAGGAATTCTTGAGCATACCGTTGGACCTGAGTATAGGGAAGCTATGCGCATTTTTCTGGATTTGTCTACAATGCGCGACCGTCTGCGTAAGCAGGATGTCATCAACATTGTTTTCCAAAATCATTCTGGCAAATGGCGGCAGGCAACCATGATTGCCAACCACAGAGATGAGGCGGGCGAGGTTGTCAATGTGTTGTATCTCACTACGGACATAGATGACTTTAAGCGCAGGGAGATGGAATATCAGCGTGCCTTAGAGCTGTCCAATAAGCAAAAGGATGATTATCTGGAAAGCCTCTTGCAGGAGCGACAGGAAAAGGAGAACTATTATTTCAAGTCGCGCTTGGATTTGATGACGGGGCTTTACCATAAGACTATCTTCTTGGAAGAGGCGCAGGAGTATCTGGATAGCAATCCAGAGCTGAATGTGGGCCTGATTTTTCTCGATATTGATGATTTTAAGAAGATTAACGACCGCTACGGCCATCAATTTGGCGATATGGTGATTAAACGGGTGGCTGATGTGCTCAGCACCTCCCTAGCGAATAAGGATATTATCTGTCGTTATGGCGGGGATGAATTCTGTGCCCTGCTCAAGGATATTAGCCAGGAGAAGCTACAGGATAAAGTGGACTTCCTGCACAAAAAGTTAAAGAAGGAATTTGCCTATTCCAGGGCTAAGGATATGATTTCCTGCTCGCTGGGCGTTGTTTTCCGTCAGGGTGCAGACTATGGCTGTAGTCTGGATGAGCTGATTGCTCACGCTGATAAAGAGGCTTATAGGTGTAAGCACGCTGGCAAGGACCAGTATTCTCTGAGCGTGTTTAAGGGCTAAACAGGCTAGCTGAGGACTAAAGAAAATTTTAGCGTTTCAATAGCTTTAGGAGATGACCGATGAAGAAGAAACTAAGGAGTATAGCAGTTCTGCTGGCTTGTGTATTTACTGTGCTCACGCTGCTGGTGCCTAGCTTAGGCTATGCGGCTAAGACCGAAAGCAAGGTTGTCAGGGTGGGCTGGTTCCAAAGTGATATGTTCCAGGAGGGCACCTCGGATAGTGAGGAAAAGAGTGGCTATTGCTACGACTATTTGCAAAAGGTAGCAGACTATACCAGATGGCAGTATGAGTATGTTTATGGCGACTGGACCGAGCTGTTCCGCAAGCTGCAAAAGGGGGAAATAGACCTTTTGGGTGGTGTTTCCTTGAGCGAGGAACGCCGGCAGACTATGCTTTTCCCAGATTCCGCTATGGGCATGGACCAGTATTATTTGTATAAAAAGGCTAATAATACGGCCATTTCTGCCTCGGACATGAGCACCTTGAAGGGGAAAAAGGTGGGCGGCATTTTAGATAATCGCATGACCGCCTTTACGGAAAAATGGATTAAGGACAATAAGCTGGATTTAGAGATTGTTTATTTTGCGAGCTTTGCGGCGCAGAATGAGGCCTTTGATAAGGGCGAGATAGATCTCCTGACCCAAACTATTAATAATGTGCTGAGCATGGAAAATATTGCCATCGTGGCGAAGGTGGGCGAGGAGCCCTTCTTTCTGGCCGTCAATAAGTCGCGGCCTGACCTTTTAAGCGAGCTGAACGGTTCCTTGACCACGATGCTGTCGTTGGACCCCTTTATCCTGCAAAATCTGCAATATGCTAACTATGGTGCGAACCTGACGAACAAGACCATGAGCGCCGAGGAGGCAAGATGGTTAACCGAGCATAAAAAGCTAAGAGTGGGTTATTTGGATAATTATATGCCCTTTTCTGCTACGGATGCGCAGGGTAAGGTGGCTGGTCTTTTGCCTGATGTTGTTAATGGTATTACCACTTCCTTACACCAGCAAGATAAGCTGGAGCTGGAATATAAACCATTTGCTAATTATGCTAAGATGATTGAGGCTCTTAAGCAGGGCGAGATTGACACTGCCTTCCCCGTTTTTGGGCATTTTGCGACCTTGGAGAAGGAAAAAATTAGTGCTTCCTCAACTGTTGTCGCTAATGGGGCTGTCTTGGTTTATAAGAGCAAGGGCGATCCGAAAAGCATTAAAAGGATAGCTGTCAATAAGAATAACAGTATTCAGCAGGAATATACGCAAAGAACCTTTAAGGACAGGGAAATCTGCTATTATGAAAATATAGATGACTGTCTTGACGCTGTAATAGATGGGGCTGCGGATGCTGTCATCATGAACGCTATGCGGATGGAGCTGGTTACGAGAAGCTCCAAGTATAATAGCCTTTCCTATGTGCAGCTGGAAAAGGGCACGAATCTCTGCTTCGCCGTAGATGAAAATGATACGACTCTGCTGCTGCTATTGAATCGTGGTCTGAGAATTTTGGGCCCTGCCTTTGGCACGAATGTTGCCCATAAATATGCTGCTGGTCTCTATTCTGTCGATATCGTGGACTATATCTACGAGAATATTTTTGCTATTGGTGTCTTTGTTGTGCTTATCGCTGGCCTTGCTATCGCCTTTTTGCTGCGTGATGTGCGCAACAAGGAAAGAAGGGTGAAGGAAAAGGATAGGCTCAATAAGGAGCTGGAGGAGGCCAAGCTCAGTGCAGAGGCAGCGAATAATGCCAAGACGACCTTTTTAAATAATATGTCGCATGATATTCGCACGCCTATGAATGCTATTTTAGGCTTTGCTTCGCTCATTGAGAAGGAGAAGCAGAATCCCGAGGCTGTAGGCAGGTATATTGGCAAGATTAAGGGCTCTGGCGAATACCTGTTAAGTATCATCAATAATGTGCTGAATATGGCGCGCATTGAGAGCGGCAAGGCTACGGTGGATGAGGAATTCTTTGACCTCTATGCTGATGAGACCAATATCCTCAATGTTTTTGATGCTAGCTTCCGTGAGAAGAACCTTAAGCTCATTGCCAATATGGATGTGCAGCATAGATATGTGCTGCTGGACAAGGCTAAAACCATGGAAATTGCGGCTAACCTTATCAGCAACGCTATTAAATACACTCCTAATGGCGGCACTGTCACAGTAGAGTTTAGGGAAGAGCCGAGCACAAGACCTGGCTATGCTAAATTTGTCAACACAGTTGCCGACACTGGTATTGGCATGAGCAAGGACTTTCAGGAGAACATCTTTGAAGCCTTTACGCGCGAAAAGAATACGACCGAAAGTAAAATCATCGGCTCTGGTCTCGGTATGGCCATTGTCAAGAAGCTGGTGGATCTCTTAGGCGGTACTATTGAGGTAGAAAGCGAGCTGGGCAAGGGCTCTGCCTTCCGTGTTACCCTAGAGCATAGGATTGTCGAGCACCCGGAGAAATATCTCAAGCAGCAAAAGCAGGCCTTGGAGCAGGCTGCCTATGACTTTAAGGGCAAGCGTATCCTACTGGCGGAGGATAACGAGCTTAACGCGGAAATTGCCCAGGAGCTTCTCTCAGGCGAGGGCTTTATCGTTGAGCACGCTAAGGATGGCGTAGAATGTATCGATATGCTGAGCAGGGCCGAGGTAGGGTATTATGATTTTATCCTTATGGATATTCAGATGCCTAACCTAGATGGCTATACAGCTACGAGAAAAATTCGTCGGCTCAGTGACAGTGCGAAGGCTGCCATTCCGATTATTGCTATGACGGCCAATGCCTTTGACGAGGATAAAAGGAGGGCTCTGGAAGCAGGCATGAACGGCTTCTGCACTAAGCCTGTAAGCGTGGATATGCTCAATAAGGAGATAGCTAAGTTTATCAAGTAAATTCATTAGCACAAAAATGCTTAACATGAATGTAGTCGTTTGGTGCGTAGTATTCTTGCTAGCTAAGCATGGTAAGGGGCAGTAATTTATAGTCAGTTGAAAAAATTAAAAGCAGCATTATGGCATTAGCAAATCTGCCATAGTGCTGCTTTTGTGTTTTAATCGGCAAAATGCCTGATGTAGAGGTTATCCTCAACGCTGCTGGTATCAAAGCGTTTGGTTTCATCACCGAGAGGGGTATCCTTGCGAATTAATGCTTATAGAAGAATACCCCAGGATTGTCATTTCTCAAGGTAGTTCTTCAGAAAGGAGAGTTGTATTATGAATTGCTATTGCTTCATAAAAAGAGGAACCGAGGTGTAGAAAATTTCAATACAACTTTTCATTATATACCACCATTTCCTCTATGAGCACCTCAAACCCTGTAAGCGCTCTGAAGCTGACAAATTGAGCTGCCCTTTGCTGCATGGACATAGGAGGATAGGCCTTAGGATATGGAGGACGCTTATAGTACTTATATCTATCATATCTGCCTATCATTCTATATCCCTCCTACACAACCCTATGCTTGCCTATAGTACAATTACTTTCAATCTTTTTACTGCCCTCTTCTAGGCTTATGCCTTTCTAAATGGTCTTATGTCCCCTATATTAGCTTACCTGCA
>JAEDNJ010000054.1 GCA_016302525.1 Phascolarctobacterium sp.
AGCTAGTGAATCAGCTTGGCTGTCTCATTGACAACGCTAGTATTATACACACTTTACCCTTGTTTGTCAAGCGTTTTGTAACATTTTTAGCACTTTTTCTTGAGCAAATGTAAACATAAAACAACCTCTCTGCACGCGACAGAGAGGTCTTTTTATTAGCACGATTTACTTAGCACAAAAAGTGCCTTACAGCAGCTCCTTTAAAACGATGGTTTGCTCGCGGTTGGGACCAACGGAGACAATGCCCAGAGGTACGCCAGCAACCTCGCTTAAGCGTTCCAGATATTTCTTGGTCTTTTCAGGCAGCTTGTCGTATTCACGAATACCGCTGATGTCTGTCATCCAGCCTTCAAACTCTTCGTAAATAGGAGTTACATTGGCCAGGATGTTCAGGCTGGCAGGGATATTCTTAATGGGTTGACCATTTAATTCATAGCCAACGCACATTTTTATAACCGGCATCTTGTCCAAAATATCCAAACGGGTAATAGCCAGGTAGTCCAGACTATTGAGACGAGCACTGTACTTTAGCATGAAGGCATCCAGCCAGCCACAGCGACGAGGACGACCAGTTACAGTGCCGTATTCATGGCCAGCCTCACGAATGTGATGACCAGGTCCATCAGTATCCAGCAGCTCGGTAGCGAAGGGACCTTCACCTACACGAGTGGTATAAGCCTTAACTACGCCCACAACATGGTCGATAAAGCGAGGACCAACACCAGAGCCAGTGCAGGCATTGCCAGCAGTCGGATTAGAGCTGGTAACATAGGGATAGGTGCCATGGTCAACATCTAGGAAGGTAGCTTGTGCGCCTTCAAAGAGGACATTTTGACCTTCTGCAAAAATTTCATCCAGAACTACGCCAGTATCGGTAACAAAGGGGCGCAGCTTTTCAGCATAACCGAGGTATTCCTCTAAAATTGCTTCATAGTCAAAGGGCTCGCCACCATAGAGCTTCGTGATGATAGCATTTTTAGCCTCTACATTAACCTTCAGCTTTTTCGCAAAGGTTTCCGGCTCCATCAAATCGCACATACGGATACCTACACGAGCAACCTTATCCATGTAGCAGGGACCAATACCATTCTTGGTGGTGCCAATTTTATTTTCGCCTAAAGCAGCCTCCTGCAGCTCGTCTAAGCGTTGATGATAGGGCAGAACAACATGGGCACGGTCAGAGATAACCAGGTTATCGCATTTAATGCCCTTTTCCTTCATACCCTCGATTTCCTTCAAAAATACGCCAGGGTTGATAACAACACCATTACCCAGCACATTAATTTTGTCTTCAAATAATACGCCGGAGGGCAACAGACGCAGCTTATAGGCAATATCATTAACCACAACCGTATGGCCAGCATTAGAGCCGCCAGAATAGCGAACTACAGCCTTAGCCTTTTGTGTCAAATAGTCAACAATTTTACCCTTACCTTCATCGCCCCATTGAGCGCCTAATACAATTACAGATGACATGGTCATTCAGCTCCTTATACAAATATGCTTAATAAAGCATAGCTATTACAGGCCAAATCTAGAGAAAATCAAGTCAACATTGCGCAGCATGGGCTTAGGATCAAAGCAATGCTCGATTTCTTCCTTGGTCAGATATTTTTGAATATCGGGGTCAGCATTTACATTAGTCTTGAAGTCAGCACCCTGCAGCCAGCGAGCCATAGCATTGCGTTGAACATAAATATAAGCATCCTCACGCAGCACACCCTTAGAAACAAGGGCAATGAGCAGGTTTTGGCTGAAAATCAGGCCGCCGGTCTTATTCAGGTTGGCCATCATTGCATCAGGATATACCAGCAGCTTATCAATGGTGTTAATCATCTTTCTCAGCATATGGTCCAAAGCAATGGTAGCATCCGGCAGGATAACACGCTCTACAGAGGAATGAGAAATATCTCTTTCATGCCACAGAGCCACATTCTCAAAAGCAGCTACGGCATAGCCACGCAGTAGACGAGCCATACCAGAAACCTTTTCCATAGTAATAGGATTGCGTTTATGCGGCATAGCAGAGGAGCCCTTTTGACCAGGAGCAAAATATTCCTCAGCCTCGCGAATATCGGTGCGTTGCAGGTTACGGATTTCAGTAGCCATCTTATCTAAAGAAGAACCGATAACAGCTAAGGTAGCCAGATAGCCAGCATGGCGGTCGCGTTGAATAACCTGAGTAGCCAGTTTAACCGGAGTAAGGTTCAGCTTCTCGCAAACATAGCTCTCTACAAAGGGGTCAATATTAGAATAGGTGCCAACTGCGCCAGACAGCTTGCCTACAGCCATCAGCTCACGAGCTTGCTTTAGGCGAGCCATATCGCGCTCAATTTCGTCAGCCCACAGAATAAACTTCATACCAAAGGTCATAGGCTCAGCATGGATACCATGAGTACGGCCAATCATAACAGTATATTTATGTTCTTTTGCACGACGCAGCAATACCTCATGGAATTTTTCCAAATGCTTCATGATAAGGTCAGCAGATTGCACAGTCATGTAGCATAAAGCAGTATCCTTAACATCACTAGAGGTTAAGCCCTTGTGGATGTACTTGGAAGCATCACCAACATATTCAGCAACATTGGTCAGGAAAGCGATAACATCATGGTTAGTTACAGCCTCGATTTCCTTAATACGCTCCAAACGGAAATCTGCCTTAGTTTGAATATCCTTTAAAGCAGCATCAGGCACAACGCCTAATTTGTTCATAGCCTCACAAGCAAGTATTTCGACCTTAAGCATGGTTCTGAATTCATTTTCCAGAGTCCAGATATTGCCCATCTCAGGATGGGTATAACGATCGATCATTTTTGTTCTCCCTCCTAAAAATCTAAAAAACCACAAAGCAATATAAGTAGTTATGCAGCTCTCAGCCTGCAATAATCATACACAATAAATAATAGCATTTCTTGAAAGCAATAGCAATAGTTTTTCCTAAATCATAGGATTTATATTTATAAATGATACAAAAATAGGGCTCTTTCCCTAGGAAAAAGCCCTTAATTTGTAACATTTTCTTTTGCTTAGCCCTGCATTTTGGTAAAGCCCACAAACTTGGTAAACTGCTTGTGGAAAAAGAGATTTACTGTATCTACAGGACCATTTCTGTGCTTAGCTATAATCAGCTCGGTATGCTTATTTTCTGTCTCCGGATTGTAGTAATCCTCGCGATATAAAAAGGCTACAATATCCGCATCCTGCTCTAAAGAGCCGGATTCACGCAGGTCGCTGAGCATGGGTCGCTTCACCTGACGAGCTTCAACACCACGACTGAGCTGCGATAAAGAAATAAGCGGTACATTCAGCTCCCTTGCCAAAGCCTTTAGTGAGCGGGAAATCTCGGAAACCTCCTGTTGGCGATCACCCATGCTGTTGCGCTTACCGCTGCCCTGCATGAGCTGCAGATAGTCCACTACAATAAGGTCCAGTCCATGCTCTGCCTTGAGGCGGCGAGCACGGCTGCGCATTTCCATAGCAGTGATACCGGGGGTATCGTCAATAAAAATGCTGGCGTTGCTGAACACATTGCAGGTTTCCCAGAAACGAGCCCAATCATCATTGCTAAGCTCACCTACGCGCAGGCGTTGGCTGTCAATATTGCCCTCAGAGCACAGCATACGACTTACTAGCTGCTCCTTACTCATTTCCAGGCTGAAGAAGGCCACGCTGAGAGGCTTTTCTCTGCGCATTTTTGTGTGTGCTCTTAGCGCAACATTCTGCACAATATTCAGGGCAAAGGCTGTTTTACCCATAGAGGGACGGGCTGCCAAAATGATGAAGTCAGAGGGCTGCAGGCCGCTTGTCAGCTTATCTAAATCAGTAAAGCCTGTCGGGATACCTGTCAGACCCCCCTTATTCTCCAGCACACCGCTGATTTTCGTTGCCACATCCATGGCAATATCCTTGATGCTGGCAAAGTCCGATTGATTTTGACCATTAGCAATATCCAGAACCAGCTTTTCGGCTCTGTCCATCAGCACCGGCAATTCATCCTCCGGATTGTAGCCCATAGCGGCAATCTCCGTGCCTGCTCTAATCATCTGGCGCAGCTGGGACTTATCCTTGACAATATCCGCATGATACTTGACATTCGCAGCAGTAGCTACCGCCTTGGTCAGGCTCATTACATAGGCTAAGCCACCGACATCCTCCAGCTTATTATTCTTGTTGAGCAGCTCGGTTACGGTAATATAGTCTACAGCCTCATTCTTATTGAAAAGCTCCAGCATGATACTATAAATAACCTTGTGTGCCTCGCGATAAAAATCCTCTGCCAAAAGAATTTCTGAAACCCTTGCGATAGCCTCCCTATCAACAAACATTGCACCGAGGACGGACTGCTCTGCCTCTATATTTTGCGGGGGAATTCTTTCTTCCATGATTTGTCTCCCCTGGGCTGCTTAAGCTTCTTCCTTGACAACCATTACCTTAAATTGGGCAGTAACCTCAGGATGCAGCTTAGCAACAGCGGTGTACTCGCCCAGATTTTTAATAGCGTTTTTGATTTCTACCTTACGGCGGTCAATGTTAAGACCAGTTTGCTTTACCAGAGCCTCAGCAACATCCTTGGAATTGATGGAGCCAAATACTCTGCCATTGTCGCCTACACGCATGGTCATCTTCACAACAACCTTCTCCACCTGATGGCCTAAAACAACGGCTTCATCCTTAGCCTGAGCTGCTCTATGAGCTGCGGTTGCCTGGTCCTTTTTTGCCTGGTTGACATTAGCTGCATTAGCTTCCTTAGCCAGCTTCTTGGGCAGCAGGTAGTTGCGGCCATAGCCCTCAGCAGTCTCGACAATTTCACCCTTTTTACCTAAACCTTTAATGTCTTGTAACAAAATTACCTTCATTGTTCTAAATCTCCTTCTGTTGCTTTAATTTTATCTATTTGTTTTTTCACCATTTCAATAATGATGGGTTTAACATCCTTAGCCCGTTTATCCTTGAGCTGGGCTCCGGCTACAGTCTGGTGACCACCGCCACCCAAGGCCTCCATAATCACCTGTACATTGACAAGACCCGTACTGCGGGCACTTAGGCTCAGGCTGCCATCTGTGTATTCGTTAATCGTAATGCTTACCAAAATACCTACCACAGAAATCATGCGGTCGCTGGCCTGCGCTGCCAGTACAGAAGCAGTCTCACCCTTCTCCACATTGCTGTTTACGCAAATAGCCAGCCCCTCAATGGGCATTTCTGCTCCGGCAATGAGCTTGGAGCGCTGCTGAATAGTCGCAAAATCATCCTTAAAGAGGTCCTTAACAATGCTGGGGTCAGCACCACTGCGGCGCAAAAGGGCAGCAGCCTCAAAGGTACGCTCGCCCGTCTGGGTAACAAAGCTCTTTGTATCCAGCACAATACCAGAATAGAGAGCTGTTGCCTCAGCCGCCGAGAATTTTAGCGTATTATCAAAATAACCGGCCAGCTCTGTCACCAGCTCCGAGGTGGAGGATGAGGACGGCTCTAAATAAACAAGAGTATTTTCGTCAGCCAGGATATCCTCGGCCCGACGGTGATGGTCAATCAAAATACGCTCCGAAATATGGTCTAGCAGCTTTCTGCTGGCACAAAGGCTCGCTCTGTGATGGTCTACTAAGATCAAAAGGCTCTTAGGCGTAGCCAGAGCAATGGCCTCCTCCTCGTGAATCATCAGCTCGGGATAGTGAACACGCTCCTCCTGCCCTTCGGCTTCAAGGGACTCTGCCTTTGACCTTTCCCAAAACTCATTCAGCATATTGATGATTTTTTGCATGGAGCTATTTTTATCCTGAATTTCGCTGGTGACAATCAAGGTCTCCTTGCCGAGAGACTTCGCCAGCTTCGCCACACCAATAGTGCCTCCAATAGCATCAAAGTCCTCGTCATAATGACCCATGACAAAGATTCTGTCTGCCTTCTGCATGAGCTCCTTAATAGCATTGGCCACCAGGCGTACACGCACACGCGTACTTTTAGCATTTACGACATTGTTGGCACCATAAGCCTTCGTGCTGCCCTCCTTGGCAACCAAAGCCTGGTCGCCGCCACGAGCTAAGGCTTGAAAGAGAATATCGTTTGCATTGTGAATCATATCCTCTAAGGTAGCCCCATCGCAGTCAATGCCAATACTCATGGTAGCAGGCAGCTTATTGCCCACACGCACCTGACGAATCTTCTTCAGCACCTCAAACTCGGTAGCCTCTATATATTCTACAGCGCTGCGTGTAAAGCCTACGAGACACATTTCCTTATTCAGACGGCAAATAAAGCCGGCGTGCTCTGCGGCCCATTTGGTGAGCAGCGTATTAACCTCGCCGCTCAGGCTGGCCATTTCAGTTTCTGTCAGCCCACGCATAACATCCTCATAGCTGTCCATGCGCACAAAGCCCAGACAGATATGCTCATTTGCATATTTTTCCTTTAAAAGCTGCAGCTCGGTGACATCCTTAAGGTAGAGCATAAGTCCGCTGGTATTGTCATCCTTGCCTCGCGGAGCATTCTCCTGCGTTTCCACCTTAGAATAGCACATGAGATAATAGCGGTCCTGCATTTGCAGCAGCAGCTCGCCATTTTTAACACACATCATCTCAAAGTTCATTTTGTCGGGCAGGGGCAGAATTTCCTCAGGCGCCATACCCTCTAGCTTCTCCTTGCCCACCCATTGGGCAAAGATATCGTTTTTCCATTGCAGCTTGCCGTTTTTAGAAAAGACGGCCATACCAATATCCATTTTGCTCACGGCAAAATGATTGGCGCGCTCAATGTTGCGTACAATATTATCCATATAGCTAGAGAAAAACAGCTCCTTGCTGATGGAGTTTTTCTTTGTGAAATAAAAGGCTGCCCCAATAACAGCCAAGGCTAAAATAATACAGAGCGGTGTCGGCTTTATGTAGATAATAGTAAGTCCCAGGACAACGATAACCACCAGATACAGGCGGCTTTCCAGCTGGGAATTCATTTTATTATTTAATCCCTTTAGCATCCTTATTGCCTCCATTCAAACAGGCTCAGAAAAACAACTCTTGCAGCTTCGTTTTTTGCTCGGCTTATTTGTACTCCTTGCGAATTTTGCGGAAGTCTGCCACCATATCAGCCGCGCCTACATAAACCATAATCTGGGTAAAGATAGGGATGAAGAAGATGACCGTAGTAGCTACACCAGCCCACCAGCTCGGCTTATTTTTATGCTTAACATACCAATACACCAGTGAGATGGCCTGAATGACCAAAGAGAAGGTGCACACCGTCTGGACATTAACACAGGCCTCATACATCCAGGTATGGGTAAGCTTATTGACATAAAAGTAGGTCACTCCTATCAGAGACAGGAAATAAGGCGCCAGCACCCAGCTAGGCACAACCCATTCCGTAAAGGCCGGCAGGGGGTCAAAGCTTTCACCTAGGCGGCCTAAAATCTTTTTCGCCACAAAATAATTCACAAAGGTCAAGAGAGGGGCGCTCACCAGCAGGGAGCCCGGCATAATAATACGCATCATCTTAATCATCTCGGCATAGCCGTCAATCGCAGCCTTAGTATCAGCCTCGCTCATACCGTGATTGCGATAAAAGGCCTCCATCTCTGTCAGGCTGTTTTCAAACTGCGTGAACATGGTAGCAATGGGGTCCAAATCCAAAATAGCAAAGCTCATAATAAAGTTGAGAATCAGGGCCACAATAGTACCCACGCTGCCGTAAAGAATGACCTTTACCGGGCTTAAACGGCGGTGCATACATTCGCCCAGCACAAGCCCCATCAAACCAAAGATAACACCCAAAAAGAAGGCCTGAATAGGACTGATGACGATAGCCACAATCAGAGAGGCTACAATCAGCGTCATAAAGCCATATTTAAAGCCATTACGCATACAGCAGATAATGATGGGCAGAGGCCACACAAAGTTAATAAAGGCACCGATTACAGGCACATACATAGCGACTAAGGCCATGACAACGGCAATAGCAGCTAAAATACCAGCTTCAACCATAGCAGAAGTTTTTCTCATTCTATCCTCCTTGAGAACAACAAGCTCTCTTTTGGCAATTCTTTTCAAGGGCAAACTAGCCTAGATTATATTATTATAACACAAAATGCAAAATAAATACCACAAAAGTTAGCCATTATCTAGAAAATTATGCTAAAATATTGAGTAAAGATGATGATACTGCTTCACCTAGATTACAGCGATCAAAGTAAAGCTATAGATAACGCTTTACCTAAATTCATATAAAACGAAGCATAGATAAAGTTAATCCTTTACCTATATTTATATAAATCATAAAGTAGTTGACGATACTGCTTTATCTAAATTACATTAATCAAAGTAAAGATAACGATAATACTTTACCTAAATTATAGAAAACGAAGGAATGGATAGCTATGACAAAAAAGCTTAAAGGTCGCTTTGCCCCCACTCCCAGCGGCTTTATCCACCTGGGCAATGCCTTCTGCACCCTTCTAGCCTGGCTCAATGCTAAGTCGCAGGGAGGCAGCATTGTCCTGCGCATTGAGGATTTAGATCCAGTGCGCTGTTCGCGTGACAAGGCAGATAGACTAGCCAAGGACCTGGAATGGCTGGGCCTTTATTGGGACGAGGGCGCCTATATGGAGGGCTCGGCAATGAGCTACTTTCAAAGCGAGCGCTCCGAAATCTACGCCGCTTATTTCGAGCAGCTTTATGCACAGGGCGACATTTACCCCTGCTTTTGCAGCCGCAATGAGCTGCACGCTGCCAACGCCCCGCATTTAAGTGATGGCCGCTTTATCTATGCCGGCACCTGCTACGGCCTGTCGCCAGAGGCACGCCTACGCAAGGAAATGGAGCGTAGACCCGCCTATCGCCTACACGTGCCTAACCAGCTAGTGGAGTTCGAGGATCTGCTCTATGGTAAACAGGGCTTTAATCTGGCCACAGAAAACGGGGATTTTATCGTGCGCCGCAGTGACGGCGTTTATGCTTATCAACTGGCCGTGAGCATTGATGATGCCCTCATGGGCATTACCGAGGTTGTGCGTGGCTGGGACCTGCTCGGCTCCACACCGCTGCAAATCTATTTACACAGGCTCCTGGGCTTTGAGCCGCCCCAATATATGCACATTCCCCTGCTCGTAGCCCCTGATGGCCGCCGCCTCGCCAAGCGTGACCAGGACCTCGACCTAGAGCTCATCCGTAAGCACTATGGCAGCTCTGAGCCGCTTATAGGCTATTTAGCCTGCCTGGCAGGGCAACTAGAGCGACCTGAGCCCATCACCGCGCAGGAGCTTTTAAAGCTCTATACCCCTGCAAAAATTCCCCGACACAATATTGTTGTGCCCAAGCAATTACC
>JAEDNJ010000055.1 GCA_016302525.1 Phascolarctobacterium sp.
TCTACCACATACATATTCATATAATATTTTGTAAAAGAATCTGAGAAAGGAAAGTTGGTAATGCCTGCTGCATATCTACTTTTTTGTTGTAGGACTATACGCCTTAACAGTAGATGCTTACAGATAATCTTGAGTATTTAAACTAGCTTGCTTCAATTCATTAATGTAAGGAAACAAATGCCGTTATATAAATATGTAAAAGCTTTCGTTGTACCTCCAGGTACATATATTTCGCTATTTATCTTTTTTGCTATCTATTTATGGATAGTTTATTTGCTAGCGAAGCATAATTCGCCACAAAAGAGCGTGAGCCGAGGAGTAAAAATTGCTCTGTTTTCAGGCATGTTTTTCTGTTTTCTATGCAGCTTCATATCCTATGTAAGCTGCATCAATGCCGGCTCGCAAAGGTTATTGCATTATTTAGAATATAAGTATGAAAATAAAAGCGTAAAACCAGATGCGATAATTGTACTAGGAAACTCTCAAGCTCGTACTAGGGCTGCGATTAACTTGTACAAAAAGCATAAGGTTGACATGATTCCCTCTGGATACAATGGTGAAGCAGAGAGAATGGCTAAGCTGATGCTGAAAAGTAAGGTTGCTCCTGAGCACATTATCGTGGAACCAAAAGCTACTAATACTAAGGATCATGTAAAATACATTCTTCCCATAGCTAGAGCCAAGGGCTACAAAAGAGTGTATATGGTTACTAGTGCCTATCATATGCCTCGTAGCATGATGAACTTTAAAAGACCCTTTGCTGCTAAGGGAATAGAGGTTGTTCCTTTTTGTTGCGAATATCGCACACCTAAGGAACATAGAAGAGCAGCTAATGAATGGGTGCCAGATATTCGCTACTTTGATAGAAGTGCTTTGGCTTGGCATGAGTATTTGGGAATGCTGGAGCTATGGCTGTTTTAACTCCCCGCACTTCCAAAACAATGATCTAAATTTTAGAACTTGGCTCATCAAATTCCATGACTTTATCCCTAAAAAAGGTAGGGCAGAAATCACAAAAATTCCTAAAAATGTTGGCTTAACTTTTTAGTTTAGCTTGACAAATATTGCTTCTTTTGGTAGAATATCTCAGTAAGTGTTTTTGTGTCGTTGACACGAAAGCGTAAAGATGCACTTCCCTAAGTGTACGGAGGGAGGGAGAACAGATGGCAGAAATTAAAGTTGGCAAGAACGAGACTTTGGATAGCGCACTGCGCAGATTTAAGAGAGCAACCCAAAAGGCAGGTATTCTTTCTGAGGTTAGAAAACGCGAGCATTATGAAAAACCTAGCGTTGCCCGTAAGAAGAAAGCTGAAGCAGCCAGAAAACGTAAAACCAGATAATTGGAGGCGGGCTGTATGTCTATAAAAGACCAATTGACTGCTGATATGAAGCAAGCTATGAAGGATAAGGAAGCAGGTAAGCTGCGCTTAGCTGTAATCCGCATGGTACGCAACAGTATTAGAAATCAGGAAATCAACAACAAAATTGAATTGGACGACAATGCAGTTTTGCAGGTATTGATGAAAGAGGTCAAAATGCGCCAAGACTCCTTGGAGGAATTCAAGAAGGCTAATCGCGCAGAATTAGTTGCTCAAGCTGAAGAAGAAATTGCTATTTTGAAGCAATATCTTCCGGAAGCGCTCAGTGACGAAGAACTGAAGGCTATCGTTGCTGAAACTATTGCCGAGGTAGGAGCTGCCGGTCCTAAGGATATGGGTAAGGTCATGCCAAAGGTAATAGCTAAGGCTCAAGGTCGTGCAGACGGCAAACGTATTAGCGCCATGGTTCGAGAACTACTCAAATAACAACCACTATAACCGTGTTAGAGAAATCTAGCGCGGTTATTTTGTTTTCACAAGACTTTCCTATTATGAAAAATACAAATTTTGTATGACTATTTAGCAAAAACACTTCACAAAAAAACTGTTTTATGCTAAAATGAAATTGTTGAAATTTGTTAGAAAATATGTAATTTGACTAATAAAGTTTAGGAGGCTATATTATGACATTATTAGAGAAGGTTCGTAAATTAAATGAGGTTCTGCAAGCTTACGACAATGTGAATTTGCATGAGCTGGCAGGTGTTTTGAGCACAGTTGAAAATGCTAATGTTTATTGCGCTAATGAAAAAGGCGTGGTATTAGGCTACAAGCAACTGCCTCAATGTGCTGATGAGGAGAAATTGGTTACTGTTGGCACCGATAAGCATTTCCCTGAATTATACACCCGTTATCTAGCTAATGTTATTGACACTGATGTCATTGAAGCTAAGGAAGAGGATTCCGTAGTACAAAATACTATTATTGTTCCTCTGTATAAGGAGCATCAACGTATTGGCACTATGGTTATGGAGCTGCTGCGCAAGGAAGTTAAGAATGATGATTTGATTCTGGCTGAATTTGCTTCTACTGTTTTAGGTGCTGCGATTATGCGTGCTACTGCTGTTCGTGATGAACAAAAGAATATGGTTAATGTAGCCTTAGAGACCTTGTCCTATTCCGAAGGTATGGCTGTAAAGGCTATTTTAAAAACCATGGAAGGTAACCTGGAGGGCTATATTGTAGCTTCTAAGATTGCTGACGAATCCAAGATTACTCGTTCTGTAATTGTTAACGCAATGCGCAAGCTGGAAAGTGCTGGCGTAATCGCAACCCGTTCTCTGGGCATGAAGGGTACCTATATCCATATTCTAGTACCTATGCTGGTTGAATTAGGCAAATAATTACTGAGTGTTTATTGTTGGCGGTAGTGTTTTTCGAGAAGGAGTGCTAAAATGGAAGAAGCTGTGTTATATAGTGTAGAAAACGGTATTGCGACTATTACCATGAATCGTCCCAAGGCTATGAACTCTATGAATGATGCTTTGATTGATGGTCTGCATGCAGCCTTAGATAAGGCTGAGGCTGACTCTGAGGTTAAGGCTGTGGTTCTGACTGGCAGCGGCAAGGCTTTTTGCGCTGGTGGTGATTTGAACTACTTAAACGGTCTAGAGGGCGTAGGAGAGAAGAAGGCTTTCATTGCTAAGGTTGGCAATGTTGCTAAACGTATTACTGTCATCGAAAAGCCTTTTATCGCTCTTGTTAACGCTGTTGCTGCTGGTGCTGGCGTAAATTTAATGCTGGCCTGCGATTTTATCTATGCTTCGGACAAGGCTCGCTTTATGGAGGCCTTTGCTAAGGTTGGTTTAATTCCTGACTGCGGCGGTTTGTTCTTTTTGCCTAAGGCTGTGGGTCTTTTGAAGGCGAAGGAGCTGATGATGACTGCTGACCTCATTGATGCAGCCGAGGCTGCCAGGATTGGCCTCGTAAGCTATGTTTATCCTGATGCTGAGGTAAGCGAGAAGGCATATGCTATGGCTGCTCGCATGGCTAAATCTGCTCCTCTTGCTATTGGTTTAATGAAGAAGTATCTCAATAATACTGCTTTGACCTTAGATGAGGTACTAGCTCTGGAAGAAACTACCCAGCCGCTCTTAATGGGCAGCGCTGATTGCAAGGAAGGCATTGCTGCTTTCCTGGAAAAGAGAGCTCCTGAATTTACTGGCAGATAATTTTGCTGCTGCTGCACTCTGTCCTTGGGCAGGGTGCATTTTTTTTGAAAAAGCAGTAATATACTTTGACGAATATCTTCGATTGATGTATAATAAAATAAGTATGCTATGTGATAATTTAGCAAAAATGTTTTACTGATAATTGATGTCATTAATAGCTATAAAGAAAATTTTATTTGTAATTTAGTAATAACTAATAAAGGAGTATAGATTATGAAGAAAAAGATTATCCTTACTGGCGACCGTCCTACAGGTCGTCTGCATGTTGGCCATTATGTGGGCTCCTTGAAGGAAAGAGTGAGACTGCAAAATTCTGGCGAATATGATGAGGTTTATATTATGATTGCTGATGCTCAGGCCCTGACTGATAACGCTGAGCATCCGGAAAAGGTTCGTCAAAACATTATTCAGGTTGCCCTGGATTATCTGGCTTGCGGCATTGACCCGGCTAAGACCCACATCTTTATTCAATCCATGGTGCCGCAGCTCACTGAATTAACCTTCTATTATATGAATTTGGTAACTGTATCTCGCGTACAGCGTAACCCGACCGTTAAGGCCGAGATTCAAATGCGCAATTTTGAGGCGAGCATTCCCGTGGGCTTCTTCTGCTATCCTATTAGCCAGGCTGCTGACATCACTGCCTTCAAGGCTAGTGTTGTGCCGGTTGGCGAGGATCAAATGCCCATGCTGGAGCAATGCCGCGAGATTGTAGATAAGTTTAATTCCGTTTATGGTGAGACCCTTGTTAAGCCGGAAATTATGCTGCCCTCTAACAAGGCTTGTCTGCGTTTGCCGGGTATTGATGGCAAGGCTAAAATGAGCAAGTCCCTGGGCAACTGCATTTATCTCTCCGATTCTCCGGAGGATATTAAGAAAAAGGTTATGTCCATGTATACTGACCCCACCCACATCAAGGTTTCTGATCCCGGTCATGTAGAGGGCAATGCTGTGTTTACTTATTTAGATGCCTTCTGCAAGGATGAATATTTTGCCGAGTTCCTGCCCGAATATGCTAATTTAGACGAGCTGAAGGCTCATTATGAGCGTGGCGGTCTGGGTGATGTAAAGATTAAGAAATTCTTGAACAGCGTTCTGCAGGCAGAGCTGGGCCCCATTCGCGAGCGTCGTCAAATGTGGGAGCAACGCATTCCTGAGGTGCTGGCTATTCTACAGGAGGGCACGAGGGTGGCCGAGGCTAAGGCTGCCCAAACTCTGCACGAGGTGCGTTCCTCCATGAAGATTAACTATTTTGATGGTGATTTGATTCTGTAAGGAGTGCCCATGCTAGATTTTGGTTCTCTCATTTATCGTATACCTGCCTTTCTCTTTGCCATTGCTGTGCATGAGTATGCTCATGCTCAATGTGCAGATAGCCTAGGCGACCCTACCAGCCGTTACAGTGGCCGTTTAACCCTCAATCCCATGGCGCACATGGATATTTTGGGCGGCTTGCTTCTGGTGCTGTGTGGCTTTGGCTGGGCAAAGCCGGTAGAAATCAATCCACGCTATTTTAAGAATCCGCAAAGCGATATGCTAAAGGTTTCTTTGGCTGGTCCTGCGGCTAACCTTTTCCTGTGCTTTTTAGCAGTGCTGCTGTGGCGAGTGATGGCCCGCTTTGGCCTGCTCACAGGCGGTGTTAAGGAGCTGCTTTGGTGGCTGGCTCAGCTTAATGTGTGGTTTGCCTTCTTCAATCTGTTGCCTATTCCGCCGTTGGACGGCTCGCGTATTGTGACAATGCTGCTGCCGCCTAAACAGGCCTGGGACTTTGAAAATTTTGTTGGTCAATATGGCATGTATATATTGATTGCCCTGGTTTTCACAGGTGTAACTAGTGCCATTATTACCCCTTTATCTAGATTTTATCTTACTTTAGTAAGTACCCTTTTAGGGTTTATTATCTAATGTCTGATTTAAAGCTGAAATTAAATGTTTTTGAAGGGCCCTTAGACCTTTTGCTGCATTTAATTGAAAAGGACAAAATCGATATCTATGATATTCCTATAGTTGAGATCACACAGCAATATATCAGCTACCTTAAGAATTTGCAGGATTTTGATATGGAGCTAGCCAGTGAGTTTCTGGTGATGGCGGCTACTCTGCTGCATATTAAGTCGAGAATGCTGCTGCCAGAGGACAAGGAAGAGGAGGAGGAAGACGACCCTCGCCAAAGGCTGGTGGAAATGCTGGTGGAATATCGTCGGATAAAAAAATGTGCTGCTGCCTTGCTGGATATGAAGCAGGTGGCAGATTTACAGGTGCAGCGCCAGCCCATGTTTGCCAATTTCTGCGAGCTGGTTTTGCCTGCCTATAAGCCGGAGGAGCTTTTAGCGGCTTTGGCTGATTTAGTGCAGGGACAACAGGTACAGAGGGCTTATGTCGAGCCTCAGGCCTACAGTGTGCAGGATAAAATGGCAGAAATCATGGCTTATCTAAAAAGGCGGTCTCACGGCTTTATGCTAAGCGAGCTCTTTACGAGCGGTAGCTCAGCAGAGAAGGTGGCCTGCTTTTTGGGTGTGCTGGAGCTTTTGAAGCTGAACGCTGTAACGATTACTCAAAGTGAACGCTTTGCGCCTATTTATATTTTTGCAAAAAAGGCTTAGGCAAAAGCCTTGCTAAAGCGCTTTTAGAGCTGCTATAGCTTCTACGGGAGGCAGGTTAGAGTTAATATGTTATATGATGAACTGACAGGCGCCCTGGAAGCAGTGCTCTTTGCTGCGGGCGAGCCTATTTCTGTAGCTGATTTGGCTGTGGTAATGCAGCTTGATAAGCCGCAGGTGTGGAATCTTTTGAGCAGTCTGCAGGGTATTTATGAGGCAGACAATAGGGGGCTCATGCTGCGCGAGGTGGCAGGGGGCTTTCAGCTGGTGACAAAGCCTGTGCATTACAATAGGATAGCTAATTTAGGCAAGACAAAGACTGTTAAGCTGACTAACGCTGCTATGGAAACTCTGGCTATTATCGCCTTTAAGCAGCCTGTAACGCGGGCAGAGATGGAAGCCATTCGCGGTGTCAAGGTGGATGGTGTTGTCAATACTCTGCTGGATTTGGGCTTAATTGAAGAGGCGGGGCGTAAGAAGGCGCCAGGCAATCCCTTGCTCTATGCAACTAGCGCCAGGTTTCTGCAGGTTTTTGGTATGAAATCTCTTGCTGAGCTACCTCAGGTTGACCTTGAGGGAGTGCTAGAGGCGCAGGATTTGCCTGAGCAGCAGCTTTTAGAGATGCCTGAATAGCTAATTGGCTAATGCACATACAAAGCTTGCACAGGGTGCAAATTTTGCAGCAGGCTGGTGTAAAAGATAAACAATAAATAAATTGTGCCCAAGGAGACACATTAGACTATATGGAAGAAAGATTACAAAAAATATTAGCAGCTGCTGGCGTTGCTTCTCGTCGCGAGGCTGAGAAGATTATTGCTGCTGGTCGCGTAACTGTGAACGGCAGGGTTGTGACCGAGCTAGGCAAGAAGTTTGATGCTGCTAAATGCCGCATTGCCGTAGATGGTAAGCTTCTAGCTGCGGAAGAGAAGATGTACTATATTTTTAACAAGCCCCGTGGTGTTGTCACCACAATGAAGGATGAAAAGGGCCGCAAGTGTATTGCTGACTTTGTGCAGGATTTGCCGGTTCGCGTTTATGCTGTGGGTCGCCTGGACTATAATACAGAGGGCTTGCTGATTTTGACAAATGATGGTGAATTAGCTCAGGCCTTGATGCACCCCAGTCACGAGGTGGGCAAGACCTATGTAGCTAAGGTTGTAGGTATTGTGCCGCAGGAGAAGCTGGACCAGCTGCGTCTTGGCGTAAAGCTGGAGGATGGCATGACAGCTCCTGCTATTGTTAATCTGCACAGCTACGACCATGAGCGCCATCTGACAATTTTTGATATTACTATTCACGAGGGCCGTAACCGTCAGGTGCGCCGTATGTGTGATTTTATCGGCTTCCCGGTAAGAGAGCTCAAGCGCACGAAAATGGGTCCCCTGGGGCTCAATGGCCTTGGCAAGGGCAAGCTGAGAGAGCTTTCGGCTAATGAATTGGTGGCTCTGTGCAAGGATGCCAAAATTTTAAGGGTTTAAGCGCTATGACAAGAATTAGTATTATTGGCGGCGGTGCTGCTGGTCTTTTGGCTGGTATTGCTGCTGCAGGCAAGGGTGCTCAGGTTACTATATATGAAAAAATGCGCCAGCCAGGCAAGAAGATGCTAATTACGGGCAAGGGGCGCTGCAATATTACCAATGCCTGTGAGTTGCAGGATTTTATCAAGAATATTCCTGGTAATGGCCGCTTTTTAAACGGAGCTCTGCGCCGCTTTACTAACACAGATATAGTTGAGCTTTTAGAAAGCCATGGTCTGCCCACGAAGGTGGAGCGAGGCGGTAGAGTTTTTCCTGTCAGCGATTTGGCCAGAGATGTCGTAGCTAAGCTGGTGGAAATTTTTACTGGCCTAGGTGGCAAGCTTATTTGTGACTGCAAGGTACACAGCATTGTGGTTAAGGAGGGCAAGGCTTTGGGAATAAAGACCGTGGATGGCTTTTTTGCCAGTGATGCTGTGATTCTCTGCGCTGGCGGCGCCTCTTATCCTGGTACCGGCAGCAATGGTGATGGAGTTAAAATGGCTGCTGAGGCTGGGCATACAATCGTTGAGCTAAGGCCTAGCCTTGTGCCCTTAGAAAGCGATTATCCCTATGTTGATGATTTGCAGGGCTTGTCCTTGAAAAATATCGGGGCGGAGCTCATCGCAGACGGAAAGAAAATTGCCAGTGAGTTTGGGGAAATGCTGTTTACCCATTTTGGCGTTTCTGGTCCGATTGTGCTGTCCTTAAGTAATAAGGCTGCTCAGGCCTTGGCAAAGCAGCAGGAGGTTGAGCTGGTGCTAGACCTTAAGCCTGCCTTAAGCGTAGAGAAGCTGGATGCCAGGGTGCAGAGAGACTTTGCTGCCTACAGTCGCAAGCAGCTCTTAAATGGCATGAAGGACCTTCTGCCGCAGCGTTTGATTCCGGTGGTGCTGGATATGGCCTATCTGGATGAGACTAAGTTTGTTAACCAAATTTCTCGTGAGGAACGCCAGCGTTTAGTGACTGTCCTCAAGAATTTTTCTATACCAATTACGGCAACTCGTCCCCTGGCAGAGGCTATTGTCACTCAGGGCGGCGTGTCCGTGAAGGAAATAAATCCCAAGACTATGGAGTCTAAACTAATTAAGGGCTTATACTTTGCAGGTGAGGTTATGGATGTAGACGGCTACACTGGTGGCTTTAATCTGCAGGCAGCTTTTTCTACAGGCTATACAGCCGGTACAGCTGCTGCCCAAAGCGAGGGTGATGTTGAATGAGTAAAATCGTTGTTGCCATTGATGGTCCTGCAGGTGCCGGCAAGAGCACTATTGCTAAGCTGGTGGCCGGTGAATTAGGCTATGCCTATATTGATACTGGGGCTATGTATCGCAGTGTGACCTGGAAATGGCTACAGACGGGCGCTGCTTTTGATGAAGCGCTTATTAGTGAGCTATCCCGAAAAATGGTGATAGAATTTAAGCCTGAGGCCAATGTCAACAGAGTATTTGTTGATGGGCAGGAGGTTACCTCTGCAATTCGCAGCGCTGAGGTAACT
>JAEDNJ010000056.1 GCA_016302525.1 Phascolarctobacterium sp.
AGAAAAGCAGAAGATTCCTATATAACAGCTTTGTATCTTGGGTAGAGAGCAAGGTGCTTCAAATAAAAAAACACCTTATTTTCATCTAAATTTGAAAATAAGGTGTCAATAAGGTGCGGAAACGAAAAAAGCGGCTTTCCAGAATCTGGAAAACCGCATGGTTACTGGTGATCCCGGCCAGAGTCGAACTGGCGACCTACCGCTTAGGAGGCGGTTGCTCTATCCTACTGAGCTACGGAACCATATGAAATTACTATAATATTATAGCTCAAAAAGCCCTCTCTGGCAAGGGCTTTTGCTCAGAAGCAGGTGGATTGCTTTTGCTGGTTGTCAAAATCTGTTAAAGGATGTATAATTTTACGCAAGCTTTATATCAAAGAATGTCCCCTAAATTGCAGTAAGAGCGTACACACTTTTGGGTGCAAATTTTCCCTTAAGGAATATGCGTAAAATGAAAGTCTTAGAAAAAGGTCTTAATAGGCATAAATGTGTTTTACAAGAGGGCTGTTCTAAGAATATGCCTATAATAAAATCATAGTAAAAGCTTTTAGTATAGGTATAAAATTTTATAGCACTAGGGACTGTTCTAAAAATATGAAGCATTACCAAAACATGAGCAAATTGGCAAAATGGTAAGAGTTTATAGGGAGAGAGCTATGTTTAAGAATATTTTGTTTGATTTAGATGGAACGCTGACAGATTCAGCCGAGGGCATTACCAAATGCGTGCAGTATGCTTTGGCTGCTCAGGGCATTGATGAGCCTGATTTAAGTAAGCTAGAGGTTTTTGTGGGTCCACCACTGCGTGCCTCCTTTCAAAATTACTATGGCTTGACAAAGGAGCAGGCTGAGGCTAGCCTGTGGAAATATCGTGAACGCTACGAAAAGCTGGGCATTTGGGAAAACAAGCTCTATCCTGGCATTAAAGAGCTGCTGCGTGATTTGCATACAGCGGGCTATCGTCTTGGCATTGCTACGGGCAAGCCTGAGCCCCACGCTATCAAAATAGCCGAGCATTTTGGCATTGCTCGCTATCTTGATATGGTGGCTGGCACAGCCTTAGACGGCTCCTTTGATGATAAAAAAATCGTCATGGCGAACGCTTTGGCAAGGTGGGGCATTGTAAGCCCAGAGGACAAGGCAGAGACTGTGCTCATTGGCGACCGCGATCAGGATGCGATTTCTGCCCATGTTAACGGTGTCAAGTGTATAGGCATACGCTACGGCTTTGCTAAGCCTAATGAATTAGAGGAAGCAGGCGCAGATATAATTCTAGATACCGTAGAAGATGTGTACCGTTATTTCCTAAAATAATCTCACTGATTTTTTCATCTAGGCGAAGTTTTTGCTTTTGTTTTAACGAAAACTGTGCTATAATAGCAAGAGCTTCTAGATTATAATCATTATAGATTACAATCTTGAAATTAGTTTTCGGTTTGGAGGAGAAATTATGAGTAAACATTTGCCGATTACTGTTCGTGTTCCTATTGCTGAGGATAATATTTCTATTCAGCGTGACGAAGCCAAGTGTATTAAATGCGGTCAATGCGCTGCTATGTGCAGAGACTATATTGGCGTTCTCGGAACCTATGATTTAGCTAAGACTGGTGACGAACCTATTTGCATTAATTGCGGTCAATGTGCCAATGTTTGTCCTGTGGATTCTATTACTGAGCGTCAGGACTGGGTAAAGGTTGCCCAGGCTATCAAGGATCCCAGCAAGGTAGTTATTGTCAGCACTTCTCCCTCTGTGCGCGTCGGTCTGGGTGAAGAATTTGGTATGCCCTTCGGCAGCTTTGTAGAGGGCAAGATGGTTGCGCTGTTAAAGGCTTTGGGCGTAGACTATGTTTTGGATACTGCCTTTGCTGCCGATTTGACCATCGTAGAGGAAGCAAGCGAGCTCATTGAGCGTGTAACCAAGGGCACTAAGCCCCTGCCGCAGTTTACCAGCTGCTGCCCTGCCTGGGTTAAATTCGCAGAGACCTATTACCCTGAGCTGCTGCCGCATATTTCTACGGCTAAGAGCCCCATTGGTATGCAGGGTCCTACCATTAAGACTTATTTTGCGAAAAAGATGGGGATTGACCCCAAGAGCATTGTCAATGTTGCTTTAACTCCGTGTACTGCTAAGAAGTACGAAATTCAACGCGAGGAAATGAACGCTGCCGGCAGAAGCATGAATATGCCTGAGCTGCGTGACATGGACCTTGTTGTGACTACCCGTGAGCTGGCTAACTGGGCTCGTGCTGAGGGCGTTGATTTTGCTGCCCTGCAGGATGTTCCCTTTGATAAGCTGATGGGTGAGGCTTCTGGTGCTGGAGTTATCTTTGGTAACACTGGCGGCGTTATGGAGGCTGCTCTGCGTACTGCCTACAAATACATTACTCATGAGGATGCTCCCAAGGCTTTGTACGAGCTGGAGCCCGTGCGTGGTATGGAGGGCGTGAAGGAGGCAACCTTGAAGGTTGGCGACTTAGATGTTAATATTGCTGTCGTTTATGGCACAGGCAATGTGCGTAAGATGATTGAAAAGGTGAAAGCTGGCACTAAGCAATATCACTTTATCGAGGTTATGACCTGTCCTGGTGGCTGCATTGGCGGTGGCGGTCAACCTAAGGATAGAGAGTATATTGGCGAAGAGGTGCAAAAGCAGCGCATTGCCAGCCTGTATGCTCGTGATGAGGCTTTGGCAAACCGTGATAGCCATAACAACACAGAGATTGCTAAGCTGTACGAGGAATTCTACGGACATCCCTTAAGCGAGCTGGCAGAGGCTATGCTGCATACTAGCTATACAGATCGCAGTGGCGATTTGAATAAACCCAAAACTAACAAGGAAGAAGCTGTTGCTTCTGTTCAAGGAGGAAAGAAAATGAAAAAATTCAAATGCTCTATTTGTGGCTATATCTATGAGGGCGAGGCTGCTCCCGAAAAATGCCCTGTTTGCAAACAACCGGCAACTGTTTTCGAGGAAATCGTTGAAGCTGCTCCCCAAGCTCCTAAATCCTTAAAGGGCACCAAGACGGAAAAGAACCTGATGGATGCTCTTGCTGGCGAATCCATGGCTCGCAACAAATACACCTGGTTTGCTATTGTTGCTCGCAAGGCTGGCTATGACCAAATCGCAGAGCTGTTCGAGAAAACTGCTAATAACGAAAAGGCTCATGCTTATATGTGGTTCCAAGAGCTGGGCGGCTTAGGCGACACTGCTGCTAACCTGCTGGCTGCTGCTGAGGGCGAAAACCATGAATGGACCGATATGTACGTTCAAATGGCTAAGGATGCTGAGGAAGAGGGCTTCCCCGAAATCGCAGCTAAAATGCGCGGTGTTGCAGCTGTAGAAAAACGCCATGAAGAACGCTATCGCAAGCTGCTGCAAAATGTTGAAACCATGAAGGTGTTCAGCAAGGAAAGCGGTCTGACCATTTGGGAATGCCGTAACTGTGGTCATATCGTTGTTGGTCCGGATGCTCCTGAGGTTTGCCCGATTTGCGCTCATCCGCAAGGCTTCTTTGAAGTATATAACGAGAACTTCTAATTTTTATATTGCTAAAAAATACAACCCGTGGGGATTATCTCCACGGGTTGTGCTATTTTATGGCACGCTTATTAGCTAATGCTCTGCTAACTATAATAGATGAGTTCGTTTATGCTGTGCTAGCTATAATAAATTGTGTTAGCTTAATAAACTATACTGTATTAGCTAGAGTAAGCAAGCTGGTTTAGCAACTGACTAGAATAAGTTAGCTTGCTTATAACAAATGCTGTGCTAGCTAGATAAATGTGTTAGCTCAATAAGCAACACTGTCTTAGCTGTAACAAATGAGCTGGCTTGCAGTGGGCAAAATATACAAAAAAGGCTAATGCCGCGAAGCATTAGCCTTAAGTGTTAAATAAGCTTATTTTGCAAAGAACAGGTCGTTTAATGCCAGAGGCTCGATGTATTGACCATCCTTGTAAACGCGCATATTGCCGGAAGCGATTTCGTCAATCAGCATAACCTTGCCGTCTGCATCATAGCCATATTCAAATTTAATGTCGTACAGATCCAGACCCTTTTCCTTCATATCGTCAGCAACGATTTGGGTAATTTTTTGGGTCATTTCCTTGATGTCGTCATATTGTTGCTCGGTCATAACGCCCAGAATAACCAAGCCGTCCTTAGTAACCAGAGGGTCGCCCAGGTCGTCATTCTTGAAGGTCATTTCTACATAGCCAGGCAGAGCAGCGCCTTCTTCAATGTATTGGCAATAACGACGGTAGAAGCTGCCTACTGCTCTATGACGGCAGATAACCTCTAAGCCCTTGCCAAATACCTTAGCAGGCAGAACCTCCATGGTAACATCGTCCAGGTTAGCCTTTACGAAGTGGGTTCTAATGCCAGCAGCATTAATTTTGTTGAAGTAATACTCGGTCATTTCCAGGTTGATTCTGCCAACGCCTTCGATAGACAGGGTTGCATGGTTGCAGCCAGGGTCGAATTTGCCGTCCGGAGTTCCGGTGCAGTCATCCTTAAATTTCAGCAGATAGTTGCCGTTTTCCAGTTTAAATACATTTTTGGTTTTACCAGTGTAAACTAATTCCATTGTCAAGTCTCCCTCATTTCCCTAAATTTTTAAATGGCATATAACATCTATTTCAACACGGCTTTTGATGTTTTCCCTAGTTTTAAATAGTATGCAATACACCCTTAACATAGCAATTTTATCACAAGAACACCATTTAATCAATAAAAAAGTAGTGAGCTCATGTATACATTTTTTACTGCTTTTCTGGGCGCTTTCAGGACTTTTATGAGGGGATTTTTTATTGACAGGGGGAGCATTTGCATCTATAATCAAGCTAGGTATTTGTTTTTGATTTACCTTAATCGTTTTTAAAGGAGGACAGATAATTGGCAAGGAATCAAAACCTAACACCGCTTTTCAGCGCAATTCAAGAGTATGATAGGAGGCGACCGGCTTATTTTAGAATACCCGGTCACAGATACGAAAACGGTATTAATCCTATCTTTAGAGAGGCTGTAGGCGACGGAATCTTTGGATTCGATCTTACTGAAACACCGTTGACTGATGATCTTCACAATGCTTCTGGTGCAATTAAGGAGGCAGAAGAGCTAGCAGCGGACCTTTGGGGTGCAGATTACACCCACTTTCTCGTAAACGGTACGACCTGTGGTAATCAGGCTGCCGTCATTACGGCCTGTGGTGGTGGCGGAAAAATTGCTATTCCACGTAACGCCCATAAATCCGCTTTAATGGGTCTCATTATTGGCGGGGGCAATCCGGTTTATATTATGCCTGGGCTGGAGCCTACCTGGGGTCTGCACGGAGGTATTACTCCGCAGCAGGTAGAAAAGGTGCTGACAGAAAATCCGGACTGCAAGGGTGTGATGGTAGTAAGCCCTACCTATTTTGGTATTACCAGCGATATTAAAGGTATTGCTGAGGTATGTCATAAGCATGGCGCTATTCTCATGGTAGATGAAGCCCATGGTGCGCACTGTTATTTTTCTGATAAGCTGCCCTTAGGCGGTTTAGCAGCAGGAGCTGACATAGTCGTTCAAAGTATTCATAAGGTTACTGGTTCCTTTGGACAAAGCTCTATGATTCATGTCAAGAGCGAGCTGGTGGACAGAAAGCAGCTAGAGGCTAATCTCCACCTTGTTCAAAGCACAAGTCCTTCCTATATTCTAATGACCTCTCTCGATATGGCTCGTCACGATATGGCCATGAGAGGGGCAGAGATGATTGATACTGCTTTAGAGCTGGCACGAGCTGCGAGAGCAGAAATTAATACTATCCCTGGCATTGCTTGTGCAGGCAGGGAAATTGTTGGTAATGCCGGCATTAATGACCTAGACGAAACCCGTCTCACCATTAGTGCTGCAGCTATAGGCATTACTGGCTTTAGCTTAGAAAAAATGCTCTTTGATGAGTATAATATTGATATGGAGCAGTCCAACTATCACGACACCCTGGCTATTGTTACCTTCGCTAATCAGAAGGAGGACCTGGATAGACTGGTAGAGGCTCTCCGTGATATTGCCAAACGCTTTGCTGATGGCAAGCCTTTGCCTCCGGCTACAAAGCTGCCGCCTCAGCCCGAATATGTCATTTCTCCACGCGACTCTTATTTCCACAAGAAGAAGCGAGTTGCCTGGGAGGACTGTAAGGGCAAGATTTGTGGTGAAATGATTGCACCCTATCCGCCTGGCATTCCCGTTATTTATAATGGTGAGCGTATGTCAGACGCGGTTTGGGAATTCCTTACCGAGTACAAGGCAAGGAAGGGACATTTACAAGGTCCCTCTGACCCGACCCTGGATACTGTGCTCATCATTGAAGAATAAGGCTTTGTAGTAAAGGAGAATTAAATATGGAATTCATTGAAGAAATTAATGGCGTTGTCAATGACTTTGTTTGGGGTGCCCCTGCTATTATTTTGATTATGGGTGTAGGTCTCTTTATGACCATTTGCTTAAAGGGCGTGCAATTTAGGCACTGGGGCTTTTTGCTTCATAATACCTATGTGAAGGCCTTCAAGCAAGCGCAGAAGGAGCATGAGAGCGAGGGCGAAATCAGCTCCTTCCAAGCAGCTATGGCTTCTGTCTCTGCTGTAGTAGGCTCTGGTAACCTAGCTGGTGTAGCCACTGCTATTGTTTCTGGCGGTCCGGGCGCTCTCTTTTGGATGGAGGTAGCAGCCATTGTTGGCATGGCTACGAAATTTGCGGAGATTTTCTTAGGCGTTAAGTACAGAGAAAAGGCTGAGGACGGCTCCTATGTTGGCGGTCCTATGTACTATGTCGCTAAGGGTTTACATCTGCCGTGGCTGGGCAAGGTTATCTCTGTGCTCTTCCTCTTCTTTAGCGTTGTTATTTCTGCTGTAGTTGATACGAACACGATTTCTAATGCTTTTGCCGAGTCCTTAGGCGTGAATCCCACCATTACCGGCGTTGCTCTGGCTATTCTGTGCGGCTTTGTTATCTTTGGCGGCATAACGAGAATTGGTGAGGTGTGCGGACTTTTGGCTCCTGTTATGGCTGGTATCTATATCCTCAGCGGTCTGTGCGTAATTCTGCTCAACCTGTCCAAGGTGCCGGAAGCAATCTCCCTGATTGTAAAAGCTGCCTTCGACCCCGCTTCTGTTATGGGCGGTGCTGCTGGTATCACGGTGATGACAGTTATGCGCTACGGCATGGCTAGAGGTATTTTCTCCAACGAGGCTGGCTTAGGCAGTGCTGCTGTTACCCACGCTGCTGCTAAGGTTAAGGATCCTGCTGAGCAGGCTATTTGGGGCCCCTTAGAGGTTTTTGTAGATACCATTATCGTCTGCACCATTACCGGTCTGACAGTAGTGCTCTCTGGCCTGTGGAACACTGGCGTAGATGGTGTTGCCCTTACTATGGCCAGCTTTGAAAAGCTCCTGCCAGGCAGCTTTGGCAAATACATGGTGCTCTGTGTAGCGGCCCTCTTTGGCTTCTCCTGCCTCATTACCTTCTATAACTATATGGAAAAGGCATGGATTGACCTGTTTGGCACCAAGAGTAAAATGGCTGCCAAGGCCATTTGGATTATCTTCATCCTCATTGGCTCTCACAGCACCCTGGGCCTAGTTTGGGACTTGGCTGATACCTGCAACGGTCTCATCATCATCCCCAACCTGATTGCTTTGATCTTCTTATCTAAAGAGGTTATCGCTGGCAAGGAAGCCTTCTATGCAAGAGAGCTGCCTAAATACGAGGCTGGCGAAAAATAACTAGTCGAATATTAATAAGCTTATAAAACAAAAAACATCCCCCTAAAGAGCTGTGCTCAACGCACTGGCTTTCTAGGGGGATTTTGTTTAATACAGCTTAGCTTGGATGTCTAAGAGCATTGCAGGGCAAGCAGGGGGCAGGTCGACCCAGCAGGGTTATGGAAATTGTCTTTGACTTGAGTTTAATCGAAGAATTAATTTAACGATTAAAGAAAGGCGGTCCTAAAAAAAGGATTTTTGCTTTACTTTATAGAAGTATTATAAGACTTTTATGGATGGTAAGGGATTACCATAGGAGGAAGAGCTGATGAACAAGAATATTCATGTAGTTTTAGATAGTGTTTCCTGTGTTACGGAAACAGAGTTTATTAAGGACGAGCGGGTGCATTTGCTGCGCCTTATTATGCGTATGAACAACCAGGAGTGGCTGGATGGAGACATTTCCTTAGAGGATACTGTTGCTCTCATTGAGAAGGAGGGCAAACTGCCAACTACATCTCAGCCGGCTTTGGGTACTGTTATTGATTTGTTCACCGACCTGGCAAAGCAGGGCAAAAAGGTTATGTTTATCACCGTAAGCTCCGGCCTGAGCGGCACCTATCAAACGGCAGCTATGGCGGCTGAGCAGGTTATGTGTGAGGTTCCCGGCTCTGACATTCGTGTCATTGACAGTAAGACGGGTGGTCTTTTGACAACAGATGCTGCCAGACTAGTGCTGGCTAAGGCGGATGCAGGCTGTGAGGATATGGATGAACTGGAGACCTATGCTAGAGAGATTGTCTCGCGTAGTCTGAGCCTGTACTGCGTAGAAACCCTGGAGCATTTGCGCAAGGGTGGCCGTATTGGTCGTGCCAGCGCTTTGTTAGGCGGTATTCTGGGTATTCGTCCTATTCTGGGCCTGGATGAAGATGGCAAGGTTATTCCCGTTGATAAATGTCGTTCTCGCAAGAAGGTCCTGCAGCGCATGATGGATTTGGCCTGTGAGCAAGAGCTTGAGAAGATTTGTGTTATGGGCGCACTCTGTGATGATGATGTTAAATTCGTTGCTGAAAAAATGGCTGAGCGTTGTCCGGGGGCTGATGTGGAATCCTGCAAGCTGGGCGCTGTGCTCTTAACGCATTTAGGACCTGGGGTGCTGGGTTTGTTTGTAAGGAAGAAGAAATAGGCTGGCTTTTGGCTGTCTACACTTATTGTAAATGCAAAATAATAGGAGCTGTAAAAAAAGCCTCTTGTTGAAAAGGGGCTGTAAAAAAAGTCCTAATTAAAGAGAGCCTGAATCAAGTCGATTTA
>JAEDNJ010000057.1 GCA_016302525.1 Phascolarctobacterium sp.
CTTATTTCTTCTTCGCTTCCTTTTCCAGCAGCCTGTGATACTCCACCCACTGCTCTAAAAGCGCCTTGATGATGTCCATAGGCACAAAGTAATTATTAGGGCCGGGGTTCAGCAAAATTCCCTCGACCTCTAGGTCAGCAATATAGGCAAAGAGCTCATCAGCGCCAATTTCCAGATAGCGGGTTTGCTTTACCAGCTTCAGGCTTTCCGGACCAGTAAAGATGACAATAACCTTGTAGCCATTGGGCATAACCACCGTCTGCATATAGAAGGTCGCATCCGGTGTCTTGGGCACAACCAGCTTAGCAGCAGAAATCGGCCCATCCTCGTGGATAGCAGCATAGAGCAGCTCTCCTTCAATCATAGCATAGAACAGACTGTTGACGAGAATTTCGAGGTTAGCCTCGCGCGGGTCTGCGTTGACCAGCTCCAGGCAGCTATCAATGGCCTCCTTAGGGCTCAGTCTGCCCTGCTGCATATCCTGCAGCAGCTTTCTTCCTTTATCCATAGGTCGCTCCTTTTAGTTAATCTTAATCTCGTTGGGATTTTCTGTTCCTTCTACAGAAGCCTTAGTAGAAATAAAGGCCTTTTCAATCATATTCGCAACCGTGCTTTCTACATAGAAGGCTACATGGGGGCTGACAATAACATTGGGGAAGCTGCGCAGCATATTCAGCTCATTGTTGTGAATAGTTTCGCCGCAGCGATTGTAGTAATAAAGCCCGTTCTCATTTTCCAACAGATCCAAGCCAGCTGCCGCTACCTTGCCTGTATTAATAGCATCAATCAAAGCCGTAGAATCAATCAAATTGCCGCGAGCCGTGTTAATAATCGTCACGCCATCCTTCATCTTAGCAAAGGCCTCTGCATCCAGCATATGGAAGGTTTCCGGATTAGAGGGCAGGTGCAGGGTGATAATATCGCTCTCTCGCAGCAGGGTGTCCAAATCAACATATTCGCCCAGGCTGGCAGCCTCAGCATTGTGATACTTATCGTAGCAAATCAGCTTACAACCAAAGCCCTGAATGTGCTTCATCAGCACGCGCCCGATATTGCCCGTGCCTACAACGCCCACGGTCATATGGCTCAGGTCTCTGCCCATCTTGTGCTTTAAGGTGAAATCCTGCGCAGCAGCACGAATCATGGTCTGGTTCATATTGCGCAGACACATTAAAATCAGCATAATGGCAAAGTCTGCCACGCAGTCCGTAGGATAGGTGCTATTGCAGACATGAATCCCCAGCTTTTTTGCGTGCTGCAGGGGCACATGATCAAAGCCGATAGAGCGGTTAGCAATGCACACTACGCCCATAGCTCGCCATTGATCCATCCATTCCTCACGCACCTCGCAGGGGGTAAAGCTTACGCCATCACAGCCCTCAGCCAAGGCAATGTTGTTAGCATTAGGGTATTCCGGTGTCCAAACGAACTCCATACCATACTCCTTGCTAATTTTTTCTGCCAGGGGCAGCTCATCAAAATCCCTCATTGCATAAAAGCAAACCTTCATCCTCAATCCCTCCATCTATCAGTCACAAGCAGCCACAAAGCTTTTCTTCTATATTATTATCAGGCTGCTTGTGTTTATTTATTTTGCTTATATCTTAGAACAGCTTATTCAAGCTACCATACACAAACAGCCACAGAGCTTTTCGCTCTAAGCTTAAGCAGGCTGCTTATAATTCTTCAACCTATCATACACCAACAGCCACAAAGCTTTTCTTCTATATTATTATCAGGCTGCCTATTTTTATTTTTTTAGAACAGCTTTTTCAGCATACCAAAGAGTCCACGCTGTACTGAGCTGGATTTTGCCAAGGACACAGCCTGTCGCAGCATAGCCTCGCGTTCCTTCTGCTTTCTGGCTTCCTCTGCCTGCTGGCGCTTATATTCGCGCTCTTCTTCAGCCAACTTACGCTTATACTCACGCTCTTCTTCTCTCGCCTTCCGAGCTGCCTCGCGCTCCGCTTCCTTTTGGCGCCGAGCCTCCTCTGCCTGCTGGCGCTTATATTCGCGCTCCTCCTCAGCCAGCTTACGCTTGTACTCGCGTTCCTCCTCCTTAGCCTGACGAGCTGCCTCACGGGCCTCATCACGCTTACGGCGGTCCTCCTGCCGTTCAGCCTCACGCTGAGCTGCCCTCTGCTCCCTTTCCAGACGAGCCTGCTCCTTGCGCTCCTCCTCCTGCTGCTTCTTTTGCTGCTTAATAGCCTCAGCCATCTTCGCCTGCTGCTCAGCTGCCTCAATTTTGCCAGAAAGAATTTCGTAGGCAGAAACCCTATCAAAGGTGTCGTGATATTTATCACCGTATTTTTTATCGTCCAGAATCTGCTCCTGGCGTTCCTCCTCATCCAGCACGCCCAAATAGGACTGAGGCGGCATAATCCAGGCACGCTGTACCATGCTAGGCTTGCCATCGCTGTCCATCAAGGAAACCAGCGCCTCGCCAGTACCCAGCTCCGTCAAAGCCTTTTCAGCATTTACTTTGGGATTAGCACGGAAGGAGGCCGCAGCCGATTTCACCGCTGCCTGGTCCTTGGGCGTATAGGCACGCAGGGCGTGCTGAATCTTATTGCCCAGCTGACTGAGTACATTGTCGGGAATGTCTGCCGGCATTTGGCTGATAAAGTAAACGCCCACGCCCTTAGAGCGAATTAAACGCACCACCTGCTCCACCTTGGACAGCAGGCTCTTGGGCGCATCCTTAAAGATGAGATGGGCCTCGTCAAAGAAAAAGACGATTTCCGGCTTATCTGCATCACCCTTTTCTGGCAGCAGCTCATAAAGACCAGAGAGCAGCCACAGCAGGAAGGTAGAATAAAGAATGGGCTTTTGGAAAAGCTCAGCGCAGTGCAAAAGATTAATGACACCACGACCCTTTTCGTCATAGTCAAACCAGTCGTTTAAATCTAGGGCCGGCTCACCAAAGAAAATATTAGCTCCTGCATCCTCTAAGCGCAGCAGCGCTCTTTGAATAGCGCCCACGCTGACAGCAGAAATATTGCCGTACTGTGTTTTCAGCTCATCTGCATGGTCAGAGCAATACTTCACCATGGTACGCAAATCCTTCATATCAAGGATGAGCATATTATTGTCATCCGCATAACGGAAAATTATATTCAGCACACCAGATTGAGTTTCATTGAGCTCTAAGAGGCGCGCCAATAAATCGGGACCCATTTCCGAAACCGTGGTCCGCACAGGATGGCCCTTTTTGCCATAAACATCCCAATAGCGCATATAGCAGCCCTCAAAGAAGCTGTTTTTTGCTTCCTCATTGCCGCCCTCAGGGTCAATGCCTAAATCCGTCAGCATGGAATCAGTAAAGCCCAGCTTCTTCTTAAGACGACCCGCAAAGCCGGGGCTATTTTCGCCCTTTTCGCACATAGTCCAGACGTCGCCCTTAATATCGGCCAGGAAAACAGGCACGCCAATATTAGAAAAACGCTCCGCCAAAACCTTAAGGGTTACAGTCTTACCAGTGCCCGTAGCACCGGCAATGAGACCATGGCGATTGGCCATCTTCGGCTCCAGGTAGACGGGGCCGCTTTCCTTATCCACAGCCAGCCACAGCGGCTCAGCAGGGCGCTCCTTATGGCGTTTTTTCTTAAAGGATTGTTGCCCTAAAACTGGTATATGCTTATCATCATAAATGGGAGCCGGAGTTGCCGGGGCTGGCTCAGGCTCGCTGTAAACGGGACTTGGCGCCACTGGCTGAGGGGCAGGCTCAGCATAAGCAGGTCTTGCTGCTTCATGTGCAGCAGTCATGGGGGCAGCATAGCCCTGCTCTCTGTCGTAGGCAGCACGCTTATCCGGATTACCTAAGACCTTATGCGCCTTAAACAGGGTTTGCAGAGCAACCGCAGCCTCCTCCTCGGTAGCCGCATCATTGGCAGCCTGAGCGCCCTTCATCATGGCCTGCATACGCTTTTTTTGTTTATTAAAGGCTTGGGCAATCTCGTCTGGAGAAGCGCCCACATCTACGCCTAAAACACCGTATAAATCTTCCATGTCCATCCTCCCTCAGTCACATAGCCTTGCAAGGCAAAAGCACAGGTTACTGGTCAAAGTCAGTCAAGCTTGCCACAAAGACCTGCTTCTAGCCCCGTAAAATACCTATATCTAAACAGCTAAGAGTACTTAGCAAAAATGATATTATGCTTTTTATTATATAGCTTTAAGAGCGATTTAGCAAGAAAAATGCTTAGCCGCTGCAAGACAAAATCTATGCCTAGCAGCAGGAAAATTTCTATCTTGCAAGAATATATTTCTTATCCTTAGGACATAAAGCTGTACTCACTTATGTTCTATAAATTGTACGGGAGAAGCCTTATGCAAGCTGATAAAAACGCAATCAACAAGCTCGCCAGTCTGGATGATATGAATATCAACCTCAAATTCTACAGAAACTTTATCGAAATTGTGGAGGCCGGCACATTATCCCAGGCCTCGCAAAAAACCAACACTACGCAAACAACTCTCACTATGGAAATGAAGGTGCTGGAAAACAAGCTGGGCGCTAAGCTTTTAGTGCGCAACAAGGGTAAGCGCCAGCTAGAGCTTACGGATATTGGCCAGGCCTTTTACCAGCGGGCCAAGGATTTGTGTTATTTGTTCAACAATATTCACGAGGAAATGTCATCCATTATTGAGGGCTCGACAGGAATTTTGCGGCTGAGTGTTTCGGCCTCGCGGGCGCAGTCTGTTTGCCGTGATCTGCTTATCCCCTTTCATGACCAAAATCCCCGTGTGCGCTTCGAGGTGCTAGAGGGGATCCTGCCAAAGCTGGAAACCAATGTGCTGACCTCGCTAACAGAGCTAGCTATTTCTAATTCGCCCCTGCAAAATAGAGAGCAGTTTGAAATTGTCCACCGCCTTCCTGAAAAGGTTTATGCTATTTTTCGCCCGGACAGGTTTTCGTTTGCAGACAAGGAAAGCCTCAGCCTAGAGGATTTATCCCAGCAGCCAGTGTCGCTGCCCAAGGGAAGCAGCACTATTTTTCTTGACAGCATGACGGCCTCTGGCTATACGATTAACTGTCTAGCCAAGAGCTCCTCGCGCAGCACTGCCCTCAGCTGGGCCGAGGCTGGGGCGGCTATTGCTATCATCCCCAGAGACGAGTTTGATGCAGAAATCCCAGGGCTAAAGTATCTGCCCATCGACGATAATCGCTTCTACACCGAAAAGATTGTCTTTAAGCTGGCAGGCAAGCCCCTGTCTCCCCTTGCCCAGCGCTTCCTTAACTTCTACATGGAGAGCTATAGAAATAGGAAGGGGCCTCTATAATAAAAACTGCTGCATATCTGCGTAGTAACGCTTCATGCAGCAGTTAGCTCTTTTACAACCTCTTAAAACTTGGGCAGCTTAGCAAAGCTTGCCTGCAGCTCCTCATCCGTAGGAATGTAGTCAACCATTTGCTTATTGTTGAATTTTTCGTAGGCAACTAAATCGAAGTAGCCTGTGCCAGTTAAGCCAAAGAGGATGGTCTTAGCCTCGCCTGTTTCCTTGCACTTCATAGCTTCGTCAATCGCAGCCTTGATAGCATGGCTGCTTTCGGGAGCCGGCAAAATGCCCTCTACACGAGCAAATTTAGTTGCAGCCTCAAAGACAGCGGTTTGCTCAACAGAAACAGCCTCCATATAGCCGTCATGGTAGAGCTGCGATACTACAGGGCTCATGCCATGGTATCTCAAGCCGCCAGCATGGTTAGCAGAGGGAATGAAGTTGCTGCCGAGGGTATACATCTTGGCCAGCGGACAAATCATGCCAGTATCGCAAAAGTCGTAAGCAAAAACGCCTCTAGTCAGGCTGGGACAGCTAGCAGGCTCAACGGCAATAAACCTGTAGTCCTTTTCTCCGCGCAGCTTTTCGCCCATGAAGGGAGAAATCAGGCCGCCTAAATTGGAGCCACCGCCAGCACAGCCAATAATAATATCAGGAGTAACGCCATATTTATCCAGAGCAGCCTTAGCCTCCAGACCGATTACAGATTGGTGCAGCAGCACCTGATTGAGCACGCTGCCCAGCACATATCTATAGCCAGGGTTGGAAACTGCCACCTCTACAGCCTCAGAAATCGCACAGCCTAGGCTGCCAGTGGTGCCCGGGTGTTCTGCATTGATTTTGCGGCCAATCTCTGTTTCCATGGAGGGAGAAGCCACAACGCTAGCCCCATAGGTGCGCATAACCTCGCGACGGAAGGGCTTTTGCTCGTAGGAAACCTTAACCATATATACCCTGCAGTCCAGTCCCAGATAAGCACAGGCCATAGACAGAGCCGTACCCCATTGGCCAGCACCCGTCTCGGTGGTAACGCCCTTCAGGCCCTGCTGCTTCGCATAATAAGCCTGAACAATAGCAGAGTTCAGCTTATGACTGCCGGAGGTATTGTTGCCCTCAAATTTATAGTAAATCTTCGCCGGAGTATCCAGCGCCTTTTCTAAGCAATAGGCACGCACCAAGGGTGCCGGGCGATACATTTTGTAAAAGTCCTGAATCTCCTGAGGAATATCGATATAAGCAGTGTCATTATCCAGCTCCTGCTTAATCAGCTCATCACAAAAAACTGGGCGCAGCTCTTCAAAGCCCAGGGGCTCGCCAGTAGCAGGATTAGCTAAGGGAGCAGGCTTTTGCTTCATGTCGGCACGCACATTGTACCATTGCTTGGGAATCTCGTTTTCGCTCAAATAAATTTTGTAGGGAATATTTTGTTCGGTCATAACTAAATCCTTTCCGCCTCTTGGCCTTGTATAATTAAGTTTCATTAATTGTTTTCGCTGCACTGCTAGCCCAGGCCGTTGCAGCGCGCCAGGTCGTTGTAGACCAGCTCTGCCAGCCTGGTGACAACCTGCTCATTCGTACCGCACACCCTGCTTTGTCGCAGCAGCCCTGCCAGCTTTTCCTTATTGCACAGCATACAGCAGCAGGGACGCACAATTTCGCTGATGAGATACACCACGGTATGCAGCTGCAGCTCATTCTCTAAAATAGAGCCATCTGCCAAATGTGTCCTAAACACTGCTAGTCGCTGGTCCAGTGCCAGCGCCAAATGCTTTTCCAGCACTCCGTTCATAATCATGCGCCTCTTATTTATACTTTTTGTCTAATTCGTTGTAGCTGTCGAGACCAATATACTTGTTAAACTCGCTGAAATGCAGCATTAATATCTCTGGTCTTGCTAACAGCTCCCGTAAATTTTTGCCATTGTTTTGTATTTTCATAGGCCCTCTCCCCTTTTTCTTAGCAAATGACATAAAAAAGCCTTGCTTTTTGCTGATAATAATTTAAGTATAGCACAAACGGAGACAAATGTATAGAAAGAGAAGCAAATAGCTTTACAATTAGCAGGATTTTTTGCCTGCTTAGCGAAAACATATAGAAGTATTAATATTGACATGGATATTTTCCATGTACATTTCCCTCAGATTAAGAAAGTGTAGGAGAAGCATATGCTCGAGCAATTTACCTCTCAGGAAAAGAAGAAGTTCCTAATCGCTTTACTTATCGGCCTCGGTCTGGGCTTTGCTGCCAACTACGGGCTACAGCCAAAAATCGCCCAGCAGCCCAACGCCCTTGCCGAAATGAGCAGCAAGATAAAATTTGGCACTATCACAGAAAGCGTTAAACAATGCACTGTCGTTGCGGATGAAGCAGTGCTCTACAGCGAGCCCTCCACTCTTACGGGCAGGGTTCTTCGCAGCTTGCCCAATGGTATGCAGACTAATCACCTGGCAACAGTAGCGAGCCTCGATAAGGATGATAACAAGGCAGCCGCTGCCTACGATCTGGAATTTAAAAAACTCTTCTTCCAAACTGTTTATATTCCTAAGGGCACGCCCTTTACGATTAAAAGCGAAACAGCGGCACAGTATTATTGCAGCTTTAAGCTTAAGGATAGGCTCTATACAAAGCACTTTCCTAAGGAGCTGGTCAAAAAGGCTTATACCGGCTCCTGGTATAAGGTAGAGGCAGGAGCTGACACAGGCTATGTACCTGCTACGCAGACTACAGCGCCCAGGTATTTATAAGGAGGCAGAGCTATGGAACAACGCAAAATGTACTTTTATGCGGGCGCTACCCTCTGTCTTGCCCTGGGTATTATGCTAGGAGCCTTTGGCGCGAAGAAAATCTTTGGCTCGCAGCCTGAGACCATGCGCATTGAAAGGGACACCCTCGTACGCGAATGGCCCAGCGAGCTGGCTGATGTCATTTCTCTCAACAAAAATGACAGGCTGGAAATTCTCTCGGAGGCAGACTACACCTCCAAGAATAAAAATGTACCTACTATTTTAAAGGTTAACAGCTATCTCAAGCATATCGATAAGGCTACTAAGCAGCAATACATCATCAAGGAGGATACCTATTATCCTATTATTGCCAAAAAACGGCACAGCTATATCATCAGGGCTGCTACCAACAAGGGCCGCAGCGTTGAGCTAGAGCTGGAGGAAAAGGAGGTAACACCGCTAGAGGAAGGACTTTGGCGCCATGTCAAGGATAAAAAGGGCTACATGGGCTGGGTGAGGATGAAATAAAGCCCTCTAAACATAAAAAGGCAGCTACAGACAAAATTAAGGAGAGCGAACTAACGCTGTTCTCTCTCCTTTTTTAGCACCTGTAACTGCCTTTTATTCTTTTAAATCATATAAAACCAGCTGTCGGATTCGCCCAGCTCCTTATCTGCCGGGTTATACACATCCTGCTCCTGGTTCTTAACACTTACACGACTTCCCGGCTTAATGGGAGGCGTATATGCCTACTGTATACTTATACCCTTTTAAATCATGTAAAACCAGCTGTCGGATTCGCCCAGCTCCTTATCTGCTGGGTTATAGACATCCTGCTCCTGATTCTTAACGCTTACACGACTGCCCGGCTTAATGGGAGCCGTATATGCCTACTGTATACTTATAACCTTTTAAATCATGTAAAACCAGCTATCGGATTCGCCCAGCTCCTTATCTGCCGGGTTATACACATCCTGCTCCTGATTCT